>DASVCM010000176.1:0-7076 GCA_036381635.1 Lacipirellula sp. | reverse complement strand
CAACGAATGATCGCGCGATCTGGCGCACCGACGGCGCAACAACTGAGGTGGTCGCCCGCGCAGGCGCCGAGGCGCCCGGCGGCGGCGTGTTCGATCAATTCCTATCGGCGTCGATCGATAACGCCGGCGTCGTCGCGGTTCGTGGCGCCGTCGCGAGTGGTGCGCAGCGGATCTGGCGGTTTCCTTCGGCCGGCGACGGACCGATCGTAGCCGCCACAGACATCGTCGGCGTACCGGGCCTCCCTTTGAGTAGTTTTGAAACCCTTGGCCCCGACGTGCTCCACACACCCGGCGGCCTCGTCGCGTATAACGCCCAGCTCGCTCCGGAAGGCTTGGTTTCGCTTAACAACGATCGCGGCGTGTGGCTGGATGCAACCGGAGCTGGATCGCTGCTGGTCCGCGAGGGAGTCTCCCCGGCGCCGGGTGTTGCGGGAGCGACGTTCAGAACTCCGTTAGTGCACGCCATCAACGATCAATCGCAAGCCGCGCTGCTCGGGGCGTTTGCCACGGGCGGGCCAATCACCACGCAAAACTCGCAGGCCATCTGGCGCGTGAGTCCGACCGGCGGCGAGCTCGTCGCGCGCCGCTCCGTCGGCAACGTCGCCGGCGTGCCGGGCGCGTCCTATGCGAACCTCGAAAGCGTGACGATCAACGCCGCGGGCAAGATTGCCTTCGGCAGCGAGCTTGAGCTCGGCGGCGGAGTCACCGAAGGAAACCGGGGCATTTGGGCGTCCGACGGCGAAGCGACGGAATTAGTCGTCCGGTCCGGATCAGAACCGCAAGGGGTCCCCGGCGGTCAGTTTGCCGCCTTTGGCGCGCCGCTACTTAACGACGCCGACAGCATTCTGACGGCGGCCACGCTGGCACCTGGCGTCGGCGGCGTCACGGCGAGCAATGCGAACGGTCTGTGGATGTTCCACGCGGGCGGAAGCACGCTGCTCGCCCGCACCGGCGTCGGCGGCGTTCCGAATGTCGAGGAAGCTCACTTCGCCGAGTTCAATTCGCTGGCGCTCAATGCCAATGATACCGTCGCGCTGGACGCCACGCTCAGCGCGGGCGTCGCAGGCGTGACGGAAGCCGACAATGAAGGCCTATGGCTGTTCAGCTCCGCAGGGAATGTGATGGTCGCCCGCGAGGGGGGCGCGCTCGCGGGCCGGACAATCGCGGACCTTGAGTTCGCCGGCGGCTCCGGCGGCGGCGATGGGCGCCGTCGTGCGTTGAACGACAGCGATCAGCTCGTCTTCCGAGCCACGTTCACCAACGGCGACGAGGGGCTGTTCCTGTACAATCTCGAAGCCGGCGGAGGACTGGCTGCCGACTTTACGGCCGACGGCATGGTAAACGCGGCGGACCTCCTGCGATGGCGAGCCAATTTTGGCCAGGCCGCTGACGCCAATCGTGCCTTAGGCGATGCCGATAGCGACGGCGATGTCGATGGCGGCGACTTCCTCGCCTGGCAGCGGCAAATCGGGAGCACTCCTACGGTTAGCGCCATTCCCGAGCCGCCCGTTTGGCCCATGCTCCTACCCTTGGGCTTACTCGGCATACTAAGATTGAACAGGACCAATTGAAGTTTGCCCCGAGCGATTATCCTCCGGCATGCGGTTTCGTCTGCTCACCTACAACATCCACAAGGGAATCGGCGGCCTCGACCGGCGGTACGATCTGGCACGGGTGGTGGAAACGATCCGCCACTATCAGCCCGACGTCGCCCTGCTGCAGGAAGTGGACGAGGGCTGCAAGCGGTCCAGCCACCACTGTCAGGTCGACCTGCTGGCCGACGCCATCGAGCTGCCCCACCGCGCCTACCAGCGGAATGTGAAGCTCCGCTCGGTCGGCCATTACGGCAACGCGGTCCTCAGCCGCTTTCCGCTGGTGGAGCCGGAAGACCTCGACCTGACGATCAAGTTCAAAAAGCGCCGCGGGGCGCTGATTACCCGCTTTCACGCTCAGGTGAACGGCCATCAGCGAACCGTCGCCGTGGCCAATGTCCACCTCGGACTGGCGGGGTTCGAGCGGCAGATTCAACTGCGGCGGCTCTTGGCCTTCGAGCGGCTCCGTGCGATGCACGACCACACGCCGCTGATCGTCGCCGGCGACTTCAACGACGTGTGGGATAACCTCGGCAGGCGGGTGATGCACCCGGCCGGATTCCAACTGGGCAGCGGCCACGTCCGCACGTTTCCCGCGGCGGCCCCCCTGCGGCGGCTGGATCGGGTATTCTATCGAGGCTCGATCACGGCAACCGGCGCGTTTGCAGGCCATACTGGACTGGCCCGAAGAGCGTCGGATCATCTGCCGCTGATCGTGGACTTCGAGCTTACGAGTCAAGTAGCCGCGAGCTAACAGCTCGCCGGTGAACGACGGTTGAGCCTCCTGGTTCTTCACCGGCGGGCTGTTAGCCCGCGGCTACTTTGCAATCTATGCCGACCATCGCCATCACCGACCCGCTGTGGTCCTGGGCCTACTGGGGCCACATCGTTCTGCAGGCGGTGCTGTCGTTTCGCGTGGTCATGCAGCGGCGGCTCACCGGCGAAACGCTTGCCTGGATCATGGTCGTCTGGGTGTTCCCGGTCATCGGCCCGCTGTTCTACCTGCTGTTCGGCGAGCTGCGGCTTGGCAAGCGCCGCGCGCGACGCTTCACCGAGCTCTACCCGCCGATCCGCCGCTGGCTCGCCGAGATCCCCAAGCGAAGCATGGTCGATTGGTCGCGCCTCGATCCGGAGTTCGAAGCGCTCTCGGAAATGGGCGAGCGGACCGTGGGCGTGCCGGCATTGCGCGGCAATCTGGTCAACCTGATCTCCGACTGGCACGAGGTGTTCGACCGGATGATCGCCGACATCATCGCGGCCGAGAGCTCCTGCCACCTGGAGTTCTACATCTGGACCGAAGGGGGCCACGCCGACGAAGTGGTCGACGCGCTCGTAAGTGCGGCCCAGCGCGGCGTCATCTGCCGCGTGCTGGTCGACGCCATGGGGAGTCGGCCGTTTCTCAAGAGCGACACGGCCGAGCGAATGCGCGAGGCGGGCGTCATGGTTCATGCCGCCCTACCCGGCGGGCTGCTGCGGCTGCCGTTCGTGCGGTTCGACCTGCGGCTCCACCGCAAGATCGTCGTCATCGACGGCCGCGTCGGCTACACCGGCAGCTTGAACATGGTCGACCCGCGGTACTTCAAGCGCGACGCCGGCGTCGGTCAGTGGATCGATGCGATGGTGCGGATTGAGGGTCCGGCGGTCGAGGCGCTGGCGATCACGTTCCTTGCGGACTGGTACATCGAAACCGACGCCCCGCTGTTGGAGCTCCAGGAAACCGGCGACGCCCGCCCCCAGCCCAGCCGCGGCGAATGCGCCGTGCAGGTCATGCCGTCGGGTCCGGCGCTAGCGACGCGGGCGGTCGAGCAGGTCCTGATTACGGCAATCTACTCCGCCCGCCGCGAACTGGTGCTCACCACCCCGTATTTCGTCCCCAGCGAACCGCTGAGCCTGGCCCTGGTGGCCGCCGCCCGGCGGGGCGTGAACGTCATCCTGGTGCTTCCAGCTCGTGTCGATTCCAAGCTCGTTCGCTTTGCTAGCGGCGCCTTCAAGGCGGAAATGCTGGAGGCGGGGATAAGAATTGCCGCTTTTAACGATGGGCTCCTCCATACCAAAAGCGTCACCGTCGACGGCACCCATTCGCTATTTGGCTCGGTAAATCTCGACCCGCGGAGCATGCGGCTGAATTTCGAGATCCTGCTGGCCGTTTACAACTCCGACTTTACGACGCGGCTGCGAGAGCTGCAGCAGCAGTACATCGACCGCTCGCACCTGATAGACTTTGAGGCGTACCAGGCCCGGCCCCGGATCCAGCAGACGGCCGAAAACTTCGCCCGCCTGCTGGCGCCGTTATTGTGACTATATAGCCCGGCCACCCTGGCCCGGGCGAAATCCCCCTCCCTCGAAGGGAGGAGGGGAGGGATCAGCGCCGCTCTGCGGTCGCTTTTCTCAAAGAAACTGACACGCCGGGCCAGGATGGCCCGGCTATATGCCCGATTCGCACCATGCTTAACCGCCGCTCAGCTTTGATTGCCGGATTGTCGCTCTTACCGGCGGCTACCCTGCGGCGGCGCGCGCTCGCGGCCGATCCCCCGCTCCGCGAAGGCCGCATCCCCGTCGCGTCCGGCAGGTCCGTCGGGTTCGCTGAGTACGGCGATCCGAACGGCCCGCTGGTGATGTACTTCCACGGCACGCCGGGCTCGCGCGTCGAGGTGGGCCTGGTCAATGCCGAAGCCGTCGCCGCCGGCATCCGGCTGGTCGCGGTCGAGCGCCCCGGCATCGGCCTGTCGAGTTACCAATCCGGCAGACGAATCCTCGATTGGCCCAGCGACGTCGAAGCCGTCGCCGCGGCGCTCGGCGGCGCGAGCGAACCGTTCGGCATCGTCGGTCTCTCCGGCGGCGCGCCGTACGCACTGGCCTGCGTCCAGTGCATCCCCCACCGGCTCACGCATGTGGCCATCGTCTCCGGCCACGCCCCGATGAACGCCCCCGGCACGCATCGCGGAAACCAGGACAATCTCATCGAGTTCGTTAACCGCCGCCCGCGGCTGGGAACCCTGGGCTTCAACGTTGCGATCCGCCAGTTCAATCGCAACCCGCAGAAGTTCCTGGAGCGCGTGAGCGAAAGCTGGTCGGAAGCGGATCGCCAAATGGTGATGTGCAGCTCGGAATACCGCGCCGCCGTCATCAACACGATCCGCCAGGCGATCCGCTGCGGGCCGTCCGGTCTCATCGCGGAGGTGCGGCTGCTGGCGTGCCCCTGGGGCTTTCGGCTCGACCAACTGCCGCCCGTTCCGGTCTCCATCTGGCACGGCGGCTGCGACCCGATCGCCCCGGTGTCGATGGCCCACTACTTCCATCGCCAAATCGCCGGCAGCGAACTGATCATCGACCCCGCCGCCGGCCATCTCACGATGATCAAATGGCACGCCGCGGCCATCCTCTCCCGCTTCGCAGCCTCCGCCGTCCCCGCCCTCGCCACCGGGTGACTATATAGCCGAGCCATCCTGGCTCGGCGAATTGTAGCCCTCTCGCTCCGCGAGAGGCAATCATCTCGCGGAGCCAGATGACTACACTCCGCCCAGGTCTCCGCAGGCGACTCGCCGTGGCGAGATGGTCGGGCTATCTACTCAGTGACTGTGTCGCGCCGACTGTTATGATTCACTGATGTTCGGCCGATCTCCCGCGACCTGCTAGCAGCGACACTCCATGGCCAACCACAAAACCCTCGGCGGGATCATCCACGCCTACCAGAAGTACGACCCCAAGCGGTTCCCCAGCCCGACGCAGCCGCCGCCGGACATGGTGTCCAGCGCCTTCGATCACATGCTCATGTACGGCGAGCGGCGAGAGCTGACGGAGGAGGAGCTGGCCCGGGCGGTGCGGATCGATCCCAGCCAGATCGCCGGCCTCGGCCCGAGCATCGACGCGCTGCTCGCCCTGCTCCGCGAGCGGAAGCGGAAGATTCTCGAACGTTACGAAACCAAAAAGGTGCAGTGCGAGGCCGCTCAAAACTTCGCTGAAGGCGCCCATCAAATCCGCGCGCCCAAGCCGCTCCGCGATCGCTACCAGCGGGCGGTGTCCACCGAGCAACTTCGCGATTTGGAGCGGCTGTGGTACGCCGCCGGCGACGACAACTCGCCGTTCGCCCGCGAGCTCATGAAGCTCATCGAGACGCTGGGCGACAAGTACGAGGTCGACGAGCTGGCCGCGAAGTACGAGTTCACCGGCCGCGAGTCGATGACGATCCCGCAGGCGATCCAGGTGAAGGAAGAGCTGGAGCGGATCGATGAGTTGATTCGCCAGCTCGAAGAGGCGCGCGAGACGGCGCAAATCGGCCTGATCGACATGGAAGCCCTCGCCGAGTTCGCCGAGCCGGGCGACATCGACCAGCTCAGCGCGCTGCAGCAGCAGGTGCAGGACTACTTGCGCGAGATGGCCGAGCAGCAGGGACTGGAACAGCGCGGCCGCAGCTTCCGGATTACGCCCAAAGCTTACCGCCTCTTCCAGGCCAAGCTGCTCGACAAACTGTTCAACCAGCTTGCTTCTTCGCGAACCGGCCGGCACCCGAATGTCGTGGTCGGCGAAGGCGCCGTCGAGCTGCAATCGACTAAATCCTACGAATTCGGCGACTCGATCGCCAATCTCGACGTCACCGGCTCGTTCATCAACGCGCTGGTCCGCCAGGGCCCCGGCACGCCGGTCCGTCTCGGCCAGGAGGACCTTGTCATCCACCGCACGCGAAACACGCCGAAGTGCGCCACGTGCGTCGTGATGGACATGAGCGGCTCGATGCGCTACGACGGCCAGTACATCAACGTGAAGCGAATGGCGCTGGCGCTCGAAGGCCTGATCCGCAGCGAGTACCCTGGCGACTTCCTGCAGTTCGTCGAGATGTTCAGCTTCGCCAAACCGGTGCCGCGCGGGAAGCTCATCGAACTGATGCCCAAGCCCGTGACCGTGTACGACCCTATAGTTCGCCTGCGAGCCGACATGAGCCGCGACGACGTGAGCGAGCACCAGGTGCCGCCCCACTTCACGAACATCCAGCACGGCCTGTCGACCGCCCGTCGGCTGCTGGCCAACCAGGACACGCCGAATCGGCAGATCGTGCTGATCACCGACGGGCTGCCGACGGCCCACTTCGAGCAGCAGATGCTCTATCTGCTCTACCCACCCGATCCGCGAACCGAAAACGCAACGATGCGCGAGGGGCAGCTCTGCAAGCGCGAGGGGGTCACGATCAACATCTTCCTGCTGCCGAGTTGGTCGCAAACGGAAGAAGACGTGCGATTCGCCTACCGGCTGGCGGAATCGACCAAGGGGCGAGTCTTCTTCACCGCCGGCCGCGACCTGGACCGGTATGTGGTGTGGGACTACCTGAACCGCCGCCGCGAGATCGTGTATTAGAGGGTGGCCCTGAGTCGCGCCCAACGTGTCATTCCGAGGTCCGCCGAGGAATCTCGCCGGACCCCTCGGCGGACCTCGGAGTGACAGGGCTCAAACAAATCGGCCCGATTCTTGCATCCTGCTGCTCAGCTTCGC
>DASVCM010000175.1:0-3267 GCA_036381635.1 Lacipirellula sp. | reverse complement strand
TCACTGAAGGATATTCATCGGCATGCAGCCCTAACGGGGCGTAAGTCAATAGCCAGGGGCGTGAGCCCCTGGTACGAACGTGCAGCTCGATCGTCAGCCCCATCGGGACGGCAGTGCGCTGGCCATCTTACTGCCGCCCCGATGGGGCTTACGATCTTAACATCCATGCACACCAGGGGCTTACGCCCCTGGCTATTGACTGTCGCCGCGTTGCGGCTGAAATGCAGGCAGCTGCATATCCTTCATTGATCGGGGGCTAAGTGAGAGGGTGGCAGCGGTAAGTTGATAAAGCTCAGTCGATGGGCGCGCTGTTGAGTGCGATCAGCACGGCGGCGGTGATGAGGAGGATGACGCCGCCGCCGATGGCGGCGATCAGGCGCCGGCGGCGTCGAATGGCTTCGCGCTCGGCGCGAGTCAGCGGCGGGCGCTTTGGGACCGGCGCCGGCTTTTCTTTGGCCGCTTGAGGTTCCCCTTCAGTTGCTGCCGTGGCCTCAGCCACCTTGATGCTGGCTGGCGGCGGTGGCGGAGGAGGCGCCTGGGATGGACTGGCGGCGGGCGGCGGCGGGGGCGCCGCGGCTGGCGACGGTCCTTCGACTGCCAATGTGGCCCGGCCGCAATGAGGGCACTGCACTTCGCGGCCGGCCCAGGCCTGGTCGATTTGCGCTCGCCCGCCGCACGCGGTGCATTGAATTGGTATCATGCCCATCGCGTCCACTGTAGCGAGAAGCTCGCGTGGATTGCAGGTGGCGAGTGTTAGCCGGCAGCGTCTCGCTGCCGTGAGAGCATCGCACAATGGCAGCGAGACGCTGCCGGCTAACGGCAAGCGTTCAATGGGCAAGAAGCGTTCGAAGGGGAAACCACCGAAGCCGTCGCGCAGCGGCGTTGGCGTTGAACGCTCGCGCACCGGGCAAGGGTGGGTGCTCACGCATCCGGCGTGCGTTCGCGAGGGGGCGGAGGACCTGGATGAAGTGCGCGAGATGATCGCCTCCGGCGAGAACGACGTGGCGATCGACGAGCTGCGTTGGTTGCTGGCGGAATGCGCCGAGTGGGTCGAGGCCCACTATCTGCTCGGCAAGCTGGCGGTGGAGACGCAGAACGACCTGGCGTTGGGGCGAGCGCACTTTGGCGTCGGCTTCCAACTGGGCCAGCGGGCCTTGCAGCGAGCCGGCGATCCCGCGCCCGTGGCGGCGATGCATCCGGCCAATCGCCCCTGGTACGACGCGGGGCGCGGGCTGGCGTGGTGTTTAGCAGAATTGGGCAAGCGCGACATGGCGCTGGAAGTGGTCGAACATCTTTTGCGCTGCGACGCCAGCGATCCGCTCGGCGTTCGGCAGTGGATCGATGAGATCAAAACGGCGGGCGCCCCTGTCGTCGAACTCGGCGGGCTGTTTACTCCACCGCAAAAAAATGCGTAGCCGCAAAAAGGCACAGAAGGCGCAAAAAAAGGAAATGCAGAAGGCGAACCGCAGATTTGGCGGATGGACGCGGATAAAGAACCCTGTCACCCCGAGGTCTGCCAAGGGGTCCGGCCGGACTCCTCGGAGGATCTCGGAGTGACAGCAGGCAAACGCGCGTTCATCCGCGTCTATTCGTGTGCTTGCTACGGCAGGGGGACTTCTTCGAGTTTGTACTCGACCGGCATGTTGACGATCGACGCCGGGGTGCGGTAGACCCAGACGTAGTCCTCGATCTCGCGGCCTTCGGGCAACTCGAATAGGTAAAGGAAGCCCGCTTCTTTCTCGGTCTGCAGCGTGGTTTCGAAACCGGCGTTGTCGAGCTTCTCGCCGGACTTGTCTTCGAGGAACGAGAGGTTCTGGAAGACCCAGCCGCGATGTGATTCCAGGCCCGCTTCCAGGCTGTCGATCCGCACGCGCATGTGGATCTCCCAGAGGGCTTGATTCTTCACGGCGCGGTCGAGAATGACTGTGACGCCGCCGGCTTCTTTTGTCACCTCCTTAGCAGCGGCAAGTCGATCGAACTTCAAGTCCACGATGCGTCCCGGGACCAAGGCGTTCAGCTTGCCGGTGACGCTGGTGAGCACCTTCGCCTCGCGCGCGGGCAGTTGCAGCGGCAGGCTGACCTCGGCAGCGTGCGTGCCGGATTCGATTTCGACGTCGAACGCGGCGCCCTGGGCCGTTGGCGGCACTTCGCGGCCGTCGTCGGCGACGGCCTTCACGTCGTCGGCGGCCTGCGTGAGCGAGATCGGCCGCAGCCGCGGCTCCCAGGCGATTTCCAGGTCCAGGCGCAGGGCGCTCTGATCGGGGATGCGCAGGCCGCGCTCGGCCGTCACGCCGGTGGCTTCGATGCGAAACGGCCCGGCGTATACGGCCCCGCGACCGGAACGGCGGAGGGCGCCCTGATCGCGCTCGACCAGGCCGAGCGTTTCCTCGCCCGAGAACGAGTATGGCTGCATCTGCACGGCGTCGAGCACCTTGTCGAGCGCCTGCCAGAACGGCTCGTCCTTGACTTGAATCGTCACCTTCTTGGCCATCGCTTCCTGGCCGAATTGCTCGCGGTAGTCGGTGATGCGATTGCCCGTCTGCCGTTCGATCTCCTTGAGCACGTCTGCCAGCGGCGCCTCGGTGAAATCGAGCGTGAGCCGGGTAGCTTCGATCGACTTTGTAGCTAACCGCGTGCGGACTTCGCTGGCAATGCGGTTCAGCCGGGCCTGCACCTCTTGCGGCATGTTGTCGTTCGGCTTGGGAAGCGCGTCGAGAAACGCTTCGCCGGCGTCGGCGGTGCTCTTCAGGCCGAGCTCGATCAGTTCCTTCTCCGCAGCCTCGCGGTCGGCGGCCGCGTCGGCGTTGAGCTGCTCGACCAGCTCGTCGATGCGGTTGGCCATCTCCAGATCGTCCTGGGCCACAATGGGCGAGGCCGCGAAGACGCCAAGCGTGAGGGTCACGGCAATGATGGGCAGAGCCCAGCGGATGGCGTTGAATCTCAACATGCGAATCCTCGGGAAACCTGTGATGAGCTGAACCGGCGTACTGTTTCGATTGTACCGCCCTGAGCGGCTGCGCCGAATTGGCCGGCGGAAGTATGAACTAAACTTGCCGTGGAATTTCATTCTCCTGCGGAGATTCACGGCCATGACGGGCGGATTCAGCCACAAGGCGTTTGTGGCGGCGGTAGGCGCTTGCCTGACAAGCGTCGGTGCGGCGGCCGGCGAGCCAGCGCCGTTTATGATGCGGGCCCATGTGGGCAGTCGGCTGATCGAGGGCCAACCGCTGGCTTGGACGCAGCAGCAGATGCTCCTCTTGGGCCGAG
>DASVCM010000174.1:0-3380 GCA_036381635.1 Lacipirellula sp. | reverse complement strand
CCTTCGCGGCGGATGAACAACTCCGGCGCCTCCAGGTAGGGGGTCTGCAGTATCACGTAACTTAGATGGTGATGGTGCGTCTGCGTTCGCGTGTTGCCCTTGCTGTCGGTCGTGGTGCTGGTGGTGGCATAGTGGAAGTCGCCAAGCTGTACCGGCCAGGCGGCGTCGTCGACGGCCAGCGACCCGGAGAGCGTGTTGTATGCATAGGCGCTATGGCCGGACGAAAAGCTCGAGAAGTGGCCGAACCGCTCGTCGTGTGAATAATCTTTGGAGTGGTCGAATCGCCAGCCGCGCGCGGCCGCCAATTGCGTCAGCTCCGCGATCCGCTGTTGCTGAGCCTTGTAATTAAAATATGCGCCGACGATCGCCAGCACGGCGACGACGATGACGACGAGAATGATCCAGCCTTCCATCGCGGGCTCGGTCTGTAAGGGGGCCAGGGTCCGGTTAAATGGTAAACGCTGATTCGCTGCGCCACTACCTTTCTTGCCGCCCAGGGCTTGCGGGCGATTGACGAATTCGGCTCTGCAGCACACCCTACGGCATGCCCTCGCCAAATACGCCGATTGATCTGGCACGAAATCCCAGCAACGGGCAGACGGAGCGCGGCCTTCGCGCCGCGATCCTGGCGATGGCGGTCAGCGCCGTGTTAGGCGGCGTCAAGGTCGTCGCCGGCGTCGTTGGCCACAGCTACGCGCTGATTGCCGACGGGGTGGAATCGCTGCTCGATATCGTCAGCTCGCTGGCTGTGTGGGGGAGCCTGAAGATCGCCGCAACCGATCCGAACCACCGCTTTCCGTACGGCTATGGGAAGGTCGAGCCGCTTGCAGGGTTAACGATTGCCGCGGGGCTGGTCGTCGTCGCGGCCGTGCTAGCGGTGCAGAGCGTTCATGAGATACGGAGTCCCCATCAGACGCCGGCGGCGTTCACACTCCTCGTGCTGGTAGTGGTTGTCGCGATTAAGGAGCTGCTCTTTCGCTGGCTCGTGAAGACCGGTCGGGAGATCGAAAGCCGGGCCTTAGTATCGGACGCCTGGCATCATCGCAGCGACGCCGTCACGTCGATCGCCGCGTTTATTGGCATTTCAATTGCGCTGTGGGGAGGCGAGGGATACGAGTCGGCCGACGACTGGGCGGCGCTGGCCGCGTGCGCCGTGATCGCCTTCAATGGCTATCGGCTGTTCCGCAGCGCGCTGAGCGACGTGCTGGACGCCGCGCCGCCGGCCGAAACGCTCGGCCGCATTCGCGAAATCGCCGCCGGCGTGGAAGGGGTGGCGGCCATTGACGATTGCCGAGCGCGCAAAAGCGGCCTGGGGTGGCTGGTGGACATCCACGTTGAGGTCGACGGGTCGATGTCGGTGCGCGAGGGTCATCGCATCGCGCACGACGTGAAAGACGCGCTGCTGGCCGGCGACGCCGGCGTGCTCGATGCGTTGGTGCACATCGAGCCGGCGGGCGGGGTTCGATAATTGTCACGCCCCGTCGCGGTTCGCCAGGCAGGCGGCGGCGATGCGGATGTGGTCGTAGGAGACTTCGCCGCCGAGATGTTCGAAGATCGGCTTGAGGCCCGCGAGGCCGACGTCTTCAACGGCGGCTTCGACGCGCTTGAACGTCTCGACGTCGAGCCACGGCTCGGGATCCATGACCTGCTCGTGCCGCAGGTACTCGACGAGGTATTGAAGCACGGTCGAGCGGGCGCGGCCCAATCGCTGCATGACCTCTTCGATGGATGCGCCGTTACGGAAATGGACAAAGGCGGCCGCCGCGCAGGCGCGTGGCCCCTCCCGCGATTCTCCGCTCTCCTCAGTCCTCCCTGCGAGGGAGCCGGAGGGTTGAACGTCGAGCGAGACTTCGTGCTCCGTGCAATAGCTGACGATCGCTTCGACGAAGGCCTGTCCGTAGTCATCGCGCTTCCGCTCGCCGACGCCGCGGACATCGAGGAATGCCGACAGCGAACTGGGCCGGCGGCGGGCCATGTCGCGCAGCGCCGCGTCGCCGAAGACGACATAGGGCGGCACGGCGCGGTCGGCGGCGATGCCGGTGCGGAGCTTGCGCAGCTCCTCGAACAGCCCGCGATCAACGCCTTCCCACGAGTCGCCAGCGGCGCCGTCGCGGGAGCGGCGCTCGCGCGAGGATCGCTCGGAAGGTTTGAGGAGCTGCGGCTCGCCCTCGCCTCGCAGTAGCCGCCGGCCCGGCTCGGTGAGCTCCAAGGTGTTGTACTCGCCGACTTTTGCCAGATAGCCCTGGGCTACAAGTTGCTCGATCCACTCGCGAATGTCGGCGATGCTATGCTCTTTCAGCAGGCCGTAGGTGCTGAGGTGATCGTGCCCCAGCTCGATGATTCGCTGCTCGGCCGAGCCGGCGAGGACTTTGGCGGTGTAGTCGGCGCCGAACCGCTGATCGAGCCGCACCACGCACGAGAGAACTTTTTGCGCGAGCACCGTGGCGTCTTCGACGAAATTCAGCTCGCCCAGGCACACGTCGCAGGCGCCGCAGTTGTCGGCCTCTAGTTCCTGGCCGAAGTACGAGACGATCGCCCGATGGCGGCAGGTCACCCCGCCGCAAAAACGCTCCATGGCGGCCAGCGATTCCAGGGCGCCGGCCGCCGAGGCGTTCTCACCCTTTTCGATGAGGTTCTTCCAGACCATCGCGTCGCGACCGCTATAGAGCAGCAAGCAGTCGGCCTCCAAGCCGTCGCGGCCGGCGCGGCCGCTCTCCTGGACGTAGTGCTCCAGCGACTTAGGCATGCCGGCGTGAATGACGTAGCGGACGTTAGACTTGTCGATCCCCATGCCGAAGGCGACCGTCGCCACGACGACATCGGCCCGCTCTTCGAGGAAAGCGTCCTGATTGCGGTGCCGCTCTTCGTCGGTCAGCCCCGCGTGGTACGGCACGGCGCGGTAGCCCATCGCGGTGAGGGCTTCGGCGGTGCGATCGACTTCCTTGCGGCTGATGCAGTAGACGATGCCCGCCTCGCCGCGGCGCTGCTCGATGAGCTTCGAGATCTCGCCGAAGCGGTTCGACGGGCGGCGGATGCGGAAGACGAGATTCGGCCGGTCGAACGAGCCGACCAGCATCTCGGGTTTCACGAGGCCAAGCTGCTCGGCGATGTCTTGCTGCACGGCCTGCGAGGCAGTCGCGGTGTACGCGTGGACGCCGACCGCGGGGAACATCTCCTTGAGGATCCGCAGCCCGCGGTATTCCGGGCGGAAGTCGTGCCCCCATTGGCTGATGCAGTGGGCCTCGTCGATGGCGACGAGCGACAGCGTCTGCTGGCGGAAGAATTCGAGCGTGCGGTCGGCCAGCAGCCGCTCGGGGGCGACGTAAACCAACTTCAGCTCGCCCCGGCGAATCTGGTCGGCGATCGCTCGCCGCTCGGCG
>DASVCM010000173.1:0-5057 GCA_036381635.1 Lacipirellula sp. | reverse complement strand
ACTTCGCGGCGGCTCACGTGCACCACCTCCCCCCGGCACGGACCGCACCTTCCCATGGCCGCCCCCACCATCGCGCAAGCTGAAGTCGTCTTCGCAGCGCGGGACGTGACCAAGGTCTACCACATGGGCGAGGTCGACGTGCAAGCGCTGCGCGGCGTCGATCTGGAACTGTACGCGGGCGAGTTCATCGTCCTGTTGGGTCCCTCGGGCTCGGGCAAGAGCACGCTCTTGAACATCCTCGGCGGCCTCGACGTGCCCACTTCGGGGACCGTTTACTTTCGCGACCAGCAGCTCACGCAATTCGACGACGCCGCCCTCACCCGCTATCGACGGGAGAACGTCGGATTTGTCTTTCAGTTCTACAACCTGATCCCGAGCCTGACGGCCCGCGAGAACGTAGCGCTAATTACCGAAATCGCCCGCAACCCCATGGACCCGGCCAAGGCGCTGCGGCTGGTCGATTTGGGCGAGCGGATGGACCACTTCCCCGCGCAGATGTCCGGCGGCGAGCAGCAGCGGGTGGCGATCGCCCGTGCGGTCGCGAAGCAGCCCGACGTCCTGTTGTGCGACGAGCCGACCGGGGCGCTGGACGTTCAGACGGGCGTATTGGTGCTGGAGGCCATCCAGAAGATTAACGAAGAGCTCGGCACGACCACGGCGGTGATCACGCACAACGCGGTGATCGCCGAGATGGCCGACCGGGTGATCCACCTTTCCGGCGGGGAGATTACGGGGGTGGACGTCAACGCCACGAAGCGGCCGGCGGCGGAGTTGAAGTGGTGAGGCGGAGGACCATAGGACAATGGGACCATAGGACCATGGGACCTTTGGACTATCGGACCTTGCGACTCGTCCTCGGTCCTATTGTCCCATAGTCCTTTGGTCCTATAGTCCAAATTCTCATGATCATCTCCCCGTTAGACCGCAAGATGCTACGCGACCTGTGGCACATGCGCAGTCTGGCGGCGGCGATCTCGGTGGTCATGGGCTGCGGCGTGGCGCTCTTTCTGCTGTCGCGGAGCATGCTCCATTCGCTGGAGCTGTCGCAGCAGACGTATTACGACCGCTACAACTTCGCCGACGTCTTTGCCTCGATCAAACGGGCGCCCGATTCGTTGATCGAGCGCATCGGCGAGCTGCCCGGCGTCTCGATTGCCGAGCGGCGGATCGTCGTGCCGGTCAACCTTTCCGTGCCGGGATTGGATGAGCCCGCCTCGGGACGGCTGATCTCGGTTCCCGACGTTGGCCAACCCCGACTCAACCAGCTCCACCTGCGCGACGGCCGCTGGCTCACGCCGCGGAGCGACGATGAGGTGCTGGCCAGCGAGGCGTTCGTGGTCGCCAACAGTATGGAAGTCGGCGATCGGTTCTCGGCCATCATCAATGGCCGCATGGAGGAGCTGCGGATCGTCGGCGTGGTGCTGTCGCCCGAGTATATCTACGAGATCAAGCCGGGCGACATGGTTCCCGACAATCGCCACTTCGGCGTCTTCTGGATGAACGAAGAGGCGCTGTCGATGGCTTACGACATGGACGGGGCGTTCAACGACCTGTCGGTGCGGCTGATGCGGGGCGCCAATGTGCAGGACGTGATCTCGCGGATCGACGCGCTGATCGATCCCTATGGCGGCCTGGGGGCGTACGACCGCAGTGATCAAATGTCGCACCACTTCGTGGACAACGAAATCGAGCAGAACCGCACGATGGGGCTGTTCGCGCCGTCGATTTTCCTGGGCGTGGCGGCGTTTCTGCTGAACGTGGTCATGTCGCGGACCATCATCAGCCAGCGCGAGCAGATTGCGGCGCTCAAAGCGTTCGGCTATTCGAACTTCGAAGTCGGCTGGCACTACATCAAGTTCGTGCTGCTGATTGTGGCGGCGTCGCTGGTCATTGGCATCCCGGGCGGATCGTGGTTTGGATACATCGTCACCGGGATGTACGCGCGGCTGTTCCACTTTCCGGAACTGGTGTTTCGGATTTACCCCTCGACCATCCTGGCGGCCGCGGGCGTGAGCAGTGCGGCATCCGTCCTGGGAGCGTTAGGCTCGGTGCTGCGAGCGGTGCGGCTGCCGCCGGCCGAGGCGATGCGGCCCGAGCCGCCGGCCGGCTTCGGCCCGACGCTGTTGGAGCGGCTAGGCCTCGGCCGTTACATCCCGCCGATCGTGCTGATGATGGTTCGCCAGCTCGAACGGCGACCGGTAAAGACGGCGTTCTCGACGATCGCCATCGCTCTGGCGGTCGCCGTGCTGGTGATCGGCAACTTCTTCCAGGACTCGATCGATTACATGATGAACGCCCAGTTCCACTGGGTGCAGCGGTACGACATGTCGGTAAGCATGACCGATCCGGCGTCCAACCGCGCCGTCTATGAATTAGACAGCATGCCGGGGGTGCTCCACGTCGAGCCGACTCGGGCTGTTTCCGCCCGGCTGCGGGCCGGGCCGCGGGTGCGCCGGGTGGCCATCCTGGGCATCGAACACGACAACAGCTTGTATGGTCTGATGAACATGGATGGCCGCGAAGTCGAGCTGCCGCGGCATGGGCTCTTGGTTTCCCAGAAGCTGGCCGAGGTGCTCGGCGTGGGCGTCGGCGACATGGTGCAGATGGAGGCCCTGGTCGATAAGCGCCCCGTGCGGCAAGTGATGATCGCCGCGACGCTCAACGACTTTGCCGGGCTGCAGGCGTTCATGAACCTGGAGGACCTTCACCGGCTCATGCTGGAGGGGCCCGTCGTGACCGGCGTGCAGATGATGGTCGACCCGGCCAGGCAGGACGAGCTGTACCGCGAGCTGAAGGAAACGCCGCAGGTGGCTACGGTCATGGTCAAGCGGCACACGCTCGACAGCTTCAACGACACGATCGCCAAGAATCTCGGCGTGATGAAGCGGATCAACCTGATCTTCGCCTGCATCATCGCGGCGGGCGTCGTGTACAACAGCGCCCGCGTTTCGCTCGCCGAGCGGAGCCGCGAGCTGGCCACGCTGCGGGTCCTGGGGTTCACGCGGCAGGAGATCTCGTCGATCCTGCTGGGCGAGTTGGCGATCGTTACGCTGCTGGCCATTCCGATCGGCCTGGCGCTGGGCAAACTATTCGCGACGTGGATGGTCTCGGCATTCGACCAGGAGCTGTTCCGGGTCCCGCTGGTCGTGAGCCGCCAGACCAACGCCTGGGCGGCGCTGGTGGTCATCCTCGCCTCGGCCGTCTCCGGGCTAATCGTGCGGCGAAACCTCGATCATTTGGACCTCGTGGCCGTATTAAAGTCTCGGGAATAGAAAGGCGGCGCGATCTATAATGGACCGGGAAGAGGCCCGCGAATCACGCGAATGGACGCGTACCCTGTCACCCCGAGGTCTTCCGAGGGGTCCGGTTCGAATACCGCTAAGCGGACCCCTCGGCGGACCTCGGGGTGACTACTGCTGTCCTTGGCAATAACTGCATTTATTCGCGTGATTTGCGCGCCATAATGAGAACCCTGTTCCGACGCATTTTCCTGGCTCTGTTTGTCGCCGGCTTGGCCGGCGCGATCGCCTATGGGCTGATGCCGGCGCCGGTCGAGGCGGACTTTGCCGAGGTGACGCGGGGTTCCATCCGCGAGACGGTCGATCAGGACGGCAAGACGCGGATCCGCGAGCGGTACATCGTCTCGGCGCCGCTGGCCGGGCGGTTGCAGCGGATTGAGTTGGAACCGGGCGACGAGGTGAACGCCGGCGAGACGGTGGTCGCGGTCATCGAGCCGCTCGCGCCGGAGCTGCTCGACGAGCGGTCGCTGAAGCAGGCGGAAGCGAACGTGCAGGCTGCCGAGGCGCGCTTGCAGCGGACGACGCCGCTGCTGGAGGAGGCGATCGCCAGTCTCGAATTCGCGGAGTCCGACTTGCGCCGCTCGCAGGAGGCGCTCCGCCGCAACCCGCAGGCGGTTACCGAGAGCGAGATTGAGAATAAGGAAATGCTGCGGCGTACGCGCGCCGCCCTGGTGCGTGCGGCCCAACGGGCGCAGGAGATCGCCCAGTTCGAGCTCGATCAAGCCGAGGCGGCGCTGGTTCGCTCACGGCCCAGCGAGGAGCCCGCGGTTCCGCCGGAGGGTAGCACCGAAGCGGAGCGGGCGCCTTATCCCGAAAACGCCAACGGCCGGCGAAACCTGGTTATCCGCGCGCCAATCAACGGCCGCGTCTTTCGCGTGCTGCAGGAGAGCACCGCGGTTGTCACACCGGGTCAGGAACTGATCGAGGTCGGCGATCCGCTCGATCTGGAGGTCGAAATCGACGTGCTGTCGCGCGACGCCGTGAAGATCAAGCCCGGCGCCGATGTGCTGCTCGAGGAGTGGGGCGGCGAGCAGCCGCTCAACGGCGAGGTGCGGCTAGTCGAGCCATCGGGCTTTACGAAAATCTCGACGCTCGGCGTCGAAGAGCAGCGCGTTAATGTAATTGTCGACCTGGTCGATCCGCCGCATGAGCGTGAGAAGCTCAACGACGGCTTCCGCGTCGAGGCCCGCATCGTGGTCGCCGAGGCGGATAACGTGCTCAAAGTTCCCACCAGCGCATTGTTCCGCGCCGACGAGGACTGGGCCGTGTTCCGCGTCGAGGAGGGCGTCGCGCGGCAGCGCATTGTGAAGGTGGGTTTGGAGAATGGGCTTCAAGCCGAGGTAACCACAGGCTTGGCCGAAGGCGACGAAGTGGTGACGCATCCCGGCGACAACATCGTCGACGGCGTCCGCGTCCGGCCACGGTAATCGCCCCTTTGCAGCCCCGAGCTCCGCCCGGGGGTCGCTCACCAGGCAGGACTAAGTCTGTCCTGGTGGCGACCGACCCCCGGCCAGAGGCCGGGGCAGCAGTTGCACGCCGTTGACACATCGCAAACGCCCCTCGAAGATGACCAGCCATGGCAGAACCCGCACCACTCGTCGGCGTGATCATGGGCAGTAAGAGCGACTGGGAAACCATGCGCGCCGCTTCCGAGGCGCTCGCCGAGTTCGGCGTGCCGCATGAGTGCCAGATCGTCTCCGCTCACCGCACGCCGCAGTGGATGGCCGAGTACGCGACCGGCGCCGAGGGCCGCGGCCT
>DASVCM010000172.1:0-2227 GCA_036381635.1 Lacipirellula sp. | reverse complement strand
GGAACGGCCGTGGCCAACCGGTCATCAGCCATACTGGCCGGTTCGCCGGGGGCCGAGCTGCTGCAGGAGAGGGACGCTGCCGGCGTCACGCACACGGTAATCGTGCCGCCGTCATGGGAGGACGAGCGAACTGGACCGATCGTCCGCGACCGCGCGGCGCCCGAACGTCGCGGTGAAAGCGGCCGTGCTGCCAGGCTTTACCCATGGAAACCTATCCGTACCGCGCTTAACGGCCTGAAACCATTGGGACGCTGCCCGTTCTAACGGCAACGGGGCCGGTGTCCGGGCCGCGCATTGGAAGAAAGGAGGTGAACGTGACGTTGACCCAGACGCAAAGCACCAAACTGGCACGATCGCTCGACGCGCTCGAAAAAGAAGTGCGGGAGAAGATCCGTGCTTCGATGCCACAGCTGGCGGACCAGAAATATATCGACCTCGTGGGCGTCGTGTACGACACTGCCGACGAAGCAATGGCCACCATGCAGGAGGAGGTGGATCACACGCTGCTGGAACACTATCTCCAGAAACTGAAGGAAATCGAAGCGGCGCGCACGCGACTCGGCAATGGCGAAGCGGACGCTTGCGTCGACTGCGGCGACGAGATCGGCTTCAAGCGTCTGCACGCCTACCCATTCGCGACGCGTTGCATACATTGCCAGACGCGGCACGAAAAGATTCATGGCAGTGAAGCGACGCCGCGGCTCTAAGCGCGAACCGCTGGCGTTTGTCCTGAAGACCGCCGCTAGAGGAGGCGTAGATGCCTTTCGAAGACAGGATTGAAAACCTGTATTTGAAGGTCTGGAAGGCGGTGGTCCTGTGCGTGGCCACAATCGCACTGATCGCCGCAATCGGTGCTTCGGCGGCGGCGATCAACGGATTGTTTGTCGAGGCGCCACATCCTCCGCCGCAGGTCAAGCCCGAAGACCGCGGGGATGCGCTGCGGCAGGCCGTTTCGATCGATAAGTTTCAGCAAGCCGATCCTCGGGCGCCGGGCGCGGCGGCACGCGACAATCCGGGGCCGAAAAGCGGGGCTGGCATCGCAATCAGCGAGTCGCTGCGAAAGATCTCGAACAATCTCGACGATTACATCAAGGGCGCCTTCCCGCCGACTTCACCCATCCCGGAAGCGACCGAGTGGAGCGTGCGGCACGTGATGAAGGACGTGAAACTGCGAAACGACGCGCAGCTCCGGCTCTACCTGTCCTCGCTCGAGGCGTTGTCAGCGGAGCTGGCGAAGGCCGGCAGCGCGCAGGCGGCGCTTCCCGAAGACCGGAGAATGGACCCGTACCGATTGCTGCGCTGGCATGCGGAAACCGTGCAGCGGGCGTTTCAGGCGGTCGATCAGGAAAATGCAAAACTGCAGAAGAGCTATCAGCAGAAGCTGATCGATTACGAAAATCGGCACACCCGGATCATGAGCTATATCGGGTTGGCGGCAGGGGCGGTCGCGATCTTCGTGTTCACCATATTCCTGTTTGTCATAATCAGGATCGAGCGTGACTTGAGGGCGATGGCGGTAGCCTCGATGGCGACGACGAAACAGCTCGAAGGCTAAGGCCGGGAAACCGTATGCCGGCTGACGCGGGGCGGCGGTGCCTCGACCCATTGCGTACCGACATTCCGGCGCGGCTCGATCGTTTGCCGTGGAGCCGGTTCCACTGGCTGATCGTCCTTGCCCTGGGCGCGGGCTGGGCGATCGACGGGCTCGAGGTCACGCTCAAGGGTGCCGTGAGCGCTGTTTTGCAGGATCCCGCGACGCTTCATCTCGATGCCGGCGAGATCGGTGCCCTCGCTTCGTTTTATCTGTTCGGCGCGGTGATCGGCGCGCTCGCTTGCGGTTATCTCACCGACCACTATGGCAGGTCGAAGCTGTTCTTCGCCACTTTGGCGGTGTACCTGATCGGCACGCTGCTCACGGCGTTTTCATGGGATTTTGCAAGCCTTGCGATGTGCCGCTGGATCACCGGATTCGGTATCGGCGGCGAATACGCGGCCATCAATTCGGCGATCGACGAACTCGTTCCGGCGAGAGTGCGGGGGCGCGTGGCGCTCGCCATCAACGGCAGCTTCTGGATCGGTGCAGCGCTCGGCGCCGGCGCGACACTCGTGCTGCTCGACCCGGACATTTTTCCGGTGGATGTCGGCTGGCGCCTGGGCTTCGGTACCGGCGCGGTGCTGGGCCTGCTGGTGCTTGCTGCAAGACGTTATGTGCCGGAAAGCCCGCGCT
>DASVCM010000171.1:0-8385 GCA_036381635.1 Lacipirellula sp. | reverse complement strand
CGTCGGCGACGACCGCAACTCCATCGAGCCTGACGATTACTCGATTCTGATCGTAGACAACGATCTTGGCTTCTCGCAATTTGCCCTGGAAACGGCACGGCAGACGGGCTTTAAAGCCATGGTCACTCCCTCAGGCGCGGCCGCTCTTGCGCTGGCCGGCCAGTACCAGCCGCGAGCGATCGTGCTCGACATTTCGCTGCCCGACATTGACGGCTGGCGAGTGCTGGAACGCCTCAAGCGCGATCTGAGCATCCGTCACATCCCAGTGTTCGTCTGCTCGACGGTGGATAATCCGGAGCAAGGCCTGAAGCTCGGCGCCCAGGGCGTCCTGCAGAAGCCGATCCAGACGACTGAAGCCCTGGAGCAATTCCTCGAGAACGTGCGGGAGTACATCGATCAGACAGAAAAGCGAATCACTCTTGTCGAGCCGGATGACGCTCGCCGCGAGGAGCTTGCCGAACTGCTGACCTGGCCCGGAGTCAAGGTGGAAGCGTTCGCCAATGGAGCGGAGGCGGTAAAGGCCTACCGCCGCAGCGGCGCCGACGCCCTGGTGTTTACTCCCGAACCTGGCGACATGAGCCTGGCGGTGCTGGCCGAGCAAATCCAATCGGCCAACAGCAATTGGCGGCCGATGCTGTTATACGCCAATCACGACCTGCCGCAGGAGCAAGTGCAACGGTTCACGAGGCTCGCGCAAGAGTTTAACCTGGAGTTCGTGGAAACGCCCGCTCAACTCATGGACCGCGCCTCGGCCGTTCTCTGCGAGCCGCTGGCTAGGCTGCCTGAGGAGCGGCGAGAGATCATTGATCAATTGTGGGATTCCACTTCGATTCTGGAAGGCAAGAAAGTCCTGATTGTGGATGACGATATCCGCAATATTTTCGCGCTCACCAGTGTGCTGGAACGATACGACATGGTGACCGTCTCCGCCGAAACCGGCAAAGACGCAATCAACCTGCTGCAGGCGGCGCCTGACGTGGATATCGTGCTGATGGATATCATGATGCCAGAAATGGACGGCATTGACACCACCCGCGCCATCCGCCAGATTCCACGGTTCAAGGAACTTCCCATTGTGGCCGTCACGGCGAAGGCCATGGTCGGCGACCGGGAGAAGTGCATCGAAGCCGGCGCTTGGGACTACCTTTCCAAACCCGTTGACCCCGACCGTATGCTGTCCGTGCTCCGCGCCTGGTTGAGCAAATGACTGCTGAGGACAAGGCAAAAATCCTGATCGTCGACGATGTGCCGGGGAAGCTCATGGCCATCGCTGCGGTCCTGGAGAGTCTCGACCAGACCATCATCGCGGTCACGTCGGGTGCGGAAGCCTTGCGTCGGCTGCTGACCGACGACTTTGCGGTCATCCTGCTCGACGTGAACATGCCGGGGCTCGACGGATTCGAGACGGCTGCTCTGATTCGCCAGCGCAAGCGCTCGGAGCATACGCCGATCATCTTTCTCACGGCGTTCCCCGACGATACCTATGCCGAGAAGGGCTATTCTCTCGGCGCCGTCGACTACATCCTCACGCCGGCCGCCCCCGAGGTGCTTCGCAGCAAGGTTTCAGTCTTCGTCGACTTGTATCACAAGAACGAACAGGTAAAACGCCAGGCCGACCAGCGGGTACTGCTCGCCCAGGAGCACGCCGCGCGGCTCGCCGCCGAGCGAGCCAACGTCGCCAAGAGCCAGTTTTTGACCAACATGAGTCACGAACTGCGGACGCCGATGACGGCGATTATCGGCATGACCGACCTGGGTCTGTCGGAGGAGTTGTCGTCGCAAGTTCACGAGTATCTTCAGGCCGTACGGACCAACGCCCATCTGCTACTGGAGCTGCTCAACGAGATTCTCGATCTGTCCAAGCTCGAAGCGGGCAAATTTGCCCTGGAGAGCGCCCCCTTCTCGCTCCGAAGAATCATCAACGAGCTTACCCAAAGCTTTGGCTATCGCGCCGGCGAAAAGGGGCTCGAGTTCAAAGCTAATGTCGCCGATGAGGCCCCGAACGACCTGATTGGCGATTCGCTCCGGCTGCGACAAGTGCTGATGAATCTGCTCACCAACGCCATCAAGTTCACGGAAAGGGGTCGCGTTTCGCTGGACGTGGAACTGGAATCGGCCACCCCCAGCGAAGCCTGGCTCCGCTTCACCGTTACTGACTCGGGCATCGGCATTTCAGCCGAGGATCAGGAGCGAATTTTCGCCCCGTTTACGCAGGTCGACGCCTCATCATCGCGATTGCATTCCGGCGCCGGCCTGGGATTGGCCATTGCCTCGGAGTTGATTCGCGCCATGGGAGGATTCCGCAGCGTGCGCAGCGAGCTCGGCAAGGGCAGCGCCTTTTCGTTTACCGTGCCGCTCATCTACGAAACTTCAAAGCAGGAAGAACCGATGAACATTGCTCCTGCCGAGGACGTGAAGCAGAAACCAATTCAAAAACTAGGCCTGGCCGAGGCGCCATTGCAGGTGCTGCTCGCCGAGGACACGCCCACCAACCAGATGCTAGTCGTCCACACGCTAAAGAAGCGCGGACACCAGGTCGAAATTGCCCCCGACGGTCAGAAGGCCGTGCAGCTCGCCGAGAGCAGGAAGTTCGACGTCATCCTGATGGACCTGCAGATGCCGGGGATGGACGGCTTTGAGGCGACCGCCGCAATACGCGCGATTCCGGGCCGGGACCGCGTTCCGATTGTCGCCCTGACGGCGCATACTATGGTAGGCGACCGCGAGCGCTGCCTCGCGGCAGGCATGGAAGATTATCTGCCGAAGCCTCTCGACCTCCGGCGGCTTATCGACGTGGTCGAGTCCTGTGCGCAGCTTGCCTCGTCTCGTAATAATAGCGCAGGCGCGAGATGAATCCCTTCGCGGGAGCGCCCGAGCCTCGCTGAAACTAACCTCGATCACCCTCAGCCAAGCAATCGATCCTGATGAGCGGCGACTTTACTGCTGAGCTGAAGCAATTCATTGCTCAACATGTGGAGTCGCTTGCGCAGATGGAGGCGTTGCTCATTCTCCGGCAGGACGGGCAGAAAGTGTGGCGGTCGCCCGAACTCGCGCAACGGCTGTCTATTATGCCGGACATGTGCGAGGCGATTCTCGCCGATCTTCATCGACAAGGCTTTGCCGAGCGACTGGCCGAGGGCGAATACCGCTATCGCCCCAACAATGCCGACGTTGATCGTCTGGTCGGCAACCTGGCCGATGTGTATCAGCAGCGCCGAGTTGCTGTTATTACCGAGATCTATTCGAAGCCGGTTAACAAAGTGCAAACATTTGCCGACGCCTTCCGCCTGCGGAGGGAGGAATAACCCATGCCTGGCATCGTCTTCCTGTTGTGTGCGGCGACCTGTTTGGTGTGCGCCGTTATGCTCTTCCGCGGGTACGCCCGAACGGGAGTTCGGCTCTTGTTTTGGAGCGGCCTGTGCTTTACCGGTCTGATGCTCGACAACGCCATGCTCTATGTGGATGAAATCATTGTGCCTGAGTACAGCTTGGTGATCTGGCGAAAGATACCGGGCTTGATTGCGATTATGTTGCTGCTTTTCGGGCTTGATTGGGACTCCAAATAACCAGCTTTCCTTGTCGTCGTCGCTCACGGCTGCGGATAATGCTATGGAACACTTCATTATGGGCGCCATCGCCATGGCTTCCGCCGTGGTCGCCCTCTTCTTTTTCAGATTCTGGCGAGATACCGGCGATCGATTGTTCGCCATGTTCGCTCTGGCGTTTCTGCTGTTGGGAATTACGCGGATGGGCCTGGCCATGGCGCACGATACCCCGAAGGCCGCGGCCGCCGCGGACCAGGCGACGGTCGATGAAGAGGAGCCTGCTGGCGAAGTTGAAGGCGCCCTGCCCGAAGTGGAAGAGAGCCAAACGCACTGGTATTGGGTCCGGCTGGCGGCATTTTTGCTGATCGTCGTCGCCATTGCCGACAAGAACCGCCGCTGACAGGCCCTCTGGCGACGAGGGCGTGGGCGCGACTTTGCAAATGCTATTGGGCCCCGTAGAATCGATCCTCGGAGCGGATCTAGCGGATCTGAAGCCGCGCCGCCGTCCCTCGGGGCCATAGCTCAATTGGGAGAGCGCCGCCTTTGCAAGGCGGAGGTTAGGGGTTCGATCCCCCTTGGCTCCACTGTCTCGTTCTTCGATCAGTGCCGACGGCCTTCCGATCCGCCCACACGATGGGAAGCCATCTTTGACAAATTGCGAAGGCTTCTTACGTCCATCTGTTGTTCTCGGCAATTCTCTGCGAAAATGGGCGGCTGGCGATTGTACCATTCGGAACAATGCCAGACGGGCGGCGACGCCGCCTCTCCTCTAAAGTTGTTCAGCCTGCCGTGCAGCGACGTAGTCGTCCCGTCTATCACGAACTGCCTGAGCGCGGCATTCTCGTTTTCGAGAGCCATCACTCCTCGACTTTTTCCATGCCGCCGGAGCGACGCTCGTTTCATAAGATCATCTGGGCGCCTGTCGGTCGCGGATTTCTCGAGTATGACCAGTCCCGCGTGGGTTTGAACCGCGACGAATTGCTGTTTTTGCCCGCAGGGCAGGTTCACCGCTTTGTGGATGATCATTCGGCGCCGCTGACGCTGGTCATGGCGTACTTGTCTCAGAAGATCATTGACGAATCGCCCCCGCTCACGGCATTGATGCGGGTTTTAATGCAGAGGCATGACAAGCCATTTGAACAGGTGAAGCTCAATATTTATCGCCGCGGCGCCGTCTGGAGCGTGTTCAAGCGGATGTTGGCCGAACAATCGCGCGACGAGCCCTGCGCCACGGCGCTGCTTCATGCAGGGCTGTTGGAGCTGATGGTTCACATCCTGAGATCGGAATCTGTGGCTAAAGCAGTCAGCCCCTCCCGAGAGCAGGCGTTCGAAGGGACGTTGGAATACTTGGAGGAAGCATTTCACACGCCCGTCCGCGTTAAGGACCTGGCGGAGATGTGCGGCATATCGACCCGTCGATACTCCGAGATCTTCAGGAAGCGCACCGGAAAGACAATCGTTAAGTATCTCAACGACAAGCGCATCCATTACGCGCAAGAGCGCCTGCGCGAAACCGGCCAGATTATGTATGCCGCGATGGCCGCGGGCTTCAGCGACGCCACGCATTTTTACCGAGTCTTCAAGCGCTCGACAGGGCTTACGCCTGGCCAATACCTGGAAACTTGTCAGGCGAATGAACCGGAAAACCACACGCGAGATCAGTCCAGTGAATCAGCTCGCCTTGTGCAGTAGGGCGCGCGATCGTGCTCGCCTTGCGCGGCAGTTGGCGGCAGCCGTTTTCTTCATCGGCTTATGCATTCTCTGCGAAGCGACGACGGCCGCCGACGATCGCTATAACGTGTTGTTCATCGTTGCCGACGATATGAACACGGAACTCGGCTGCTACGGCCACGAGGAGGTGAAGACGCCGTCGCTCGATCGTCTTTGCTCGATGGGCATGCGGTTCGACACCGCATACTGCCAGGCGCCGCTATGCAATCCCTCCCGGGTTTCATTCCTCAGCGGATTGCGGCCTGATCGGACGGGCGTCTATACGCTGTCCGAGCCGACGCGGCGCCGCCTGAAAGATGCGGTTATGCTGCCGCAATGCTTCAAACAGCACGGCTATTACACCGTACAGTCGGGAAAAATCTTTCATACTGGCGAGGGCTTCGAAGACCCAGCATCCTGGGACGTTCTGCTGCCTGAGTTCGGCAAACAGCCGCTTGGCTCGGCGATACTGCAGTATAAGGATCCTCCCGGGCCGGTTAAGCACTGCACCGATTGGGCGGTCCTGCAAATGGCCGACGAGGACATGCCCGACGGCATTGTGGCGCGTCGGGCGGTGACCTTCATGCGCGAGGCCGTGCATGAGCAGCGGCCGTTCTTCTTGGGGGTTGGTTTTCGTCGGCCGCATGCGCCGTTTGCCGTTCCCAAGAAATACTTCGACCTATATCCAGCCGAGACCACGTCACTGCCCCCTGCGGCGCCGCCCGGTTATGCGGAGTCGATTCTTCCCGCGGCCTTGAACTATGACTGGGGGCCCCGGCCTCTAATGCAAGAGGAGCAGCGCGAACTGCGTGCGGCCTATTTTGCCTGCAACACCTTTGTGGACGCGCAGGTAAACGTCCTTTGGCAGGCTATGGACGACCTCGACTTATGGGAAAGCACGATCGTGGTCTTCTTGGGAGATCACGGGTATCACCTTGGCGATCACGGCGGTTTCTGGCACAAGCAGTCGTTGTTCGAGGAGTCATGCCGAGTGCCGCTAATTATTTACGTCCCAGAAATGAGGGACGCCGGCGGTACTTGTAGCCAAATTGTCGAGTTGGTGGATCTCTATCCCACCCTAACAGAACTATGCGGCCTAACCGCACCAGTCGAATTGGATGGCGTATCTTTACGGCCGCTGCTCAATGGCGAAGATCTACGAGTGAAGCCGGGCGCGTTCACAACCGCTTCGCGCAGCGAGAGCCGCGCCGACAGCTCGAAGGTCGCGGGATTCCTTGGCCGCTCGGTTCGAACACAACGCTGGCGATACACAGAATGGGACGGCGGGAAGCGCGGACGCGAGCTGTACGACCATCACAGCGATCCGCAGGAGCTTCACAACGTCGCCGACCAACCCACTAACAAGGCGGTAGTTGCCGAACTACGGGCCATGCTCGAAGATGGGCGGTTCGCGGCCGAATGATGGCGACGGTTCTAGGCGCCCCGCGGAATCGCCCAGTGGCCTTCGGCGCGATACTTCCGGCCTAGTAACGCCGTTGCTTCTTCATCGCCGGCGACCGTCTCGGTTTCCGGGTCGAAGTGGATCGCGCGGCCCGTGCGAATGGCCATGTTCCCCAGATGAGCCGCGGCAGCGGTCCGGTGGGCGATCTCGATGCTGGCGTTCGGCGTGCCGCCGTCTTTGATGCAATCGATCCAGTTGCGGTGATTGAATTCCGTTTCAGACTTGATGACGCCTTCGAGCTTGCGATCGATTGGGGCGTTTCTTTCGCCGCGAACCTCGAATTTGCCGCGCTTGCTGACGAACATCCGGCCCTTTGTGCCGATGAACTCGTTGCCGGCGTCGACGTTGAATGGATAGCTTGTCGACCAAAGGCGTTGCTCGTAGATGAGCATCCGCTTGTCGCCGGGCTTGCCGTCGCCGGGCCATTCAAGCGTCACCTGGGCGGTGTCCGGAAACTGCTGGTCGTCGTCGAAGAAATACTTGCCGCCGGCCGCCACGACTAGCGAGGGATGCTTGTCGACGCCCAAGCCCCACAGCGCGATGTCGAACTCATGGGCGCCATCATTGCCGACGTCGCCCGTGCCAAAGTTGTACCACCAGTGCCAATGGTAATGGAAACGATTCTCCTGGTAGGGGAGCCATTCAGCGGGTCCGACCCACGCGTCGTAGTTCACGTTGGGCGGCGGATCGGACGGCTGCTTTCGACCGATGTCTTCGCGGAGCTGCCAGTTCCAACACTTGGCAAGAAGCACATCTCCAATCACTCCCTCGCGCAGCATCTGCATTGCTTCTTGTATGCCTGGCGTCGAACGCGCTTGGGTGCCGTGGGCCGCGACTTTCTTATGGCGGCGCACGGCGTCGACCAGTAGGCGCCCTTCGCGAATGTTGTGCGAGCAAGGCTTTTCTACATAGATGTGTTTGCCGGCGTCTAGGGATAACAACGCTGCAGGAACATGCCAGTGATCGGGCAGAGGTATCGTTACCGCATCAACCGACGCGTCGTCCAAAATGCGGCGGAAGTCGCCGACCGGCTTGGCGCGGCCCTCGGTGCGGGCGACTTGTTCAGCGAGGCGATGCTCGTCGATATCGCACACGTAAGCAATTTCGATGTCCTTGAGCGTCATCAGCGACTCGGCATGTCGCTTGCCTTGGTTGCCGGCCCCCAAGATCGCTACGCGGACGCGCTCATTGGCCCCGGCGATCGCTCCCCGAGAGCGCGCCGTGGCGAGCACGCCAGTGGCGGTCGCCGCGCCGGCGAGGAAATTTCGTCGCGTCGTGCCTGACATGAGCTTTGATTCCTCAAGAGTGTGGCGACGAGCCCGGCTGATTGCTAGTCGCGGCGTCGCTGCGCTCGTGCAATGGCTGCGACCCCGGCGAGGCCCGCCAGCGCCATCGTCGCCGGTTCAGGAATCGCTGCAACGGCGGCGACAGCGGAAGCGGACGCAAACTGTGTTTTCCAGATGGCCAAATCGGCGGCATTCACGATGTCGTTTCCGTCCGCATCGCCATCTTCCAGGTCGGCGCCACTCCCAGTTCCGAGGTTTCGTTGCCAGACGAGCAGGTCGGCGCCATCGACGTCGCCGTCAGCATCGGAATCGGCGTCTTCTACCGGAGCCGCAACTGGCGCTGTGATCCCCAGCTTATAAGAAATGAAATCGATATCAAAAG
>DASVCM010000170.1:0-10557 GCA_036381635.1 Lacipirellula sp. | reverse complement strand
GAGACGTTCGCCGGCAGCCGCTTCCCGCTGGCGAAGATGGACCACGCGTTCGTCAGCGAATCGGGGCCCACTTATGCTCAAGGGGCGCAGTCGCGGGGCAAGCGGATCGTTGAGTTCGTGCTGGACGAGGAGGGCAATCGGATCGGCGGGCCGACGACGCTGGTGGAATACCGCGGCACGGGCTTTAGCACGATTGTTGGTCTGGCCGCAGGACCCGATGGCCTGTATTTCACGGAACTGTACGAGGATAGCGGCGCGAACGGTCCCACAGCGATCGGGGCTCGCGTATTCCGCGTCCGGTATATTGGCCACGAAGCCGGCGATTATGACCGCGACAACGAAGTGACCGGCGCCGACTTCTTGAATTGGCAACGGACGCTAGGCTCTGCAGCCAATCTGAGCGCCGACGGCGACAACAGCGGCGTCGTCGACGCGGGAGATCTAACGGTTTGGGGCAATGCGTTCGCGAACCAGGCGCCAGCGTTGGCCGCATCAGCGGCGCCTGCGACCCACGCGATTGAGCCTCAACACGATTCCTTTGCATTAGCCGCGTTGGCCGGCGTGGCGACCGAGGGTCGGCCCAGCCCCACGTCGTTCGGTTCTGCCATGAGTGGCAATGATGGGAACCCGGTCAGTGAACCTCGTCAGGACCAACAGCTTACGAGCGCGGCCAGAGTTCAGATCCAGGACCGGGCATTCGGAACGCCTGCAATCGCTTCGGGCGCTCCTGCCGGGGCCACGGTCGCCGACGGCTCGCCGAGCGATGACTTCGGTTGGCAGGCGTCGGAACTGGATGAGGTCTTCGCATCGCTGTACGATGACTTCTTTGACTCGTCCTACTAGAGCGGGTAACGCGGAAGGGTAGTCGCATTCAGCCCCGGGCATTGCCCAGGGGCCGCGCACCAAGCGAGGCAACGTTGGTCCCGATGGAAACCCGCCCCCGGCCAGAGGCCGGGGCTGAAAGGCGCCGATCTATGAGTGACAGTCGCCGGTCTTTCCTCTGTCATGCCGCCGCAGGCGCGGCGGTTGTAACGTCGCTGACGAGCGCCCAAGCCGAGCCGGCGGCGCCAAATAGCGCCGGCCCGGCGCCGCGCGGCAACCCGATAGCCGTCTCGACTTACTCCTTCTGGCGCTTCAAGGACGACTCGAAGCTGTCGATCGAGCAGTGCATCGACGAAGCGGCTCGCATGGGCTTCGATGCGGTCGAAATCCTCCATATCCAAATGGAGAGCGAAGACCCCGGCTACCTTCAGCGGCTCAAGCAGCAGGCCTTCGTGAACGGCATGAGCCTCTGCGGCCTCAGCACGCATCAGGGATTTGTCTCGCCCGATGCCGAGAAGCGGCAGGAAAACATCGACCACACGATCCGCGTCATCGAACTGGCGTACAAGCTGGGCATCCCGACGATGCGGGTTAACACGGGCCGGTGGGGAACCACCAAGAGCTTTGACGATCTGATGGCGGCCCGCGGAATCGAACCGCGGCTCGAGGGTTACACCGACGACGACGGTTTTAAATGGGTGATCGATTCGCTTGAAAAGTGTTTGCCGGCGGCCGAGAAGTGCGGCGTGACGCTGGGCCTGGAGAACCACTGGGGCCTCGGCCGCACGGCCGACGGCGTGCTGAAGATCGTCAACGCGATTGACTCGCCGTGGCTTCGCTGTACGCTCGACACGGGCAACTTCCTGGAAGACCCCTACGATCAGCTCGAACAGATGGCCCCTGAGACGGTGTTCGTTCAGGCCAAAACCTACTACGGCGGCGGCATTTGGTACTCACTCGAGCTCGACTACCCGCGCATCGCCGCCATGCTGCGGCGGCACGGCTATCGCGGCTACATCTCCCTGGAATTCGAAGGCAACGAGGACTGGCGCACCGCAATTCCGCAAAGCCTGGCCCTGCTGAGGGGTGCGTTCGCCGCGCCGGCGTAGGCCCTGACTGATCATGATGGATCAACCCGAAGCTCCGGTCCCCGGCTGCCAGTTTGCCAGCGACAACACGGCCGGCATGCCGCCCGAGGCGCTCGCCGAGCTTATCGAGGCCAACCGAGGCGCCGTCCCCTCCTACGGGAACGACCGCTACACCGCGGCGGTCGCCGATCGGCTGCGGGAGATCTTCGAATGCGACTGCGACGTGTTTTTCGTCTTCAACGGCACGGCCGCCAACTCGTTGGCCATCTCGACCTGTTGTCTGCCGTATCACAGCGTCATCTGCAGCGACGTCGCCCACCTGGAGACTGATGAATGCGGCGGTCCGGAATTCTTCTCCGGCGGCGCGAAGATCTTGTTGGCGGATTCTCGGCTGGGCAAGATCGACCTCGGCTCGGTAGAGCGTCTCGTGACGCGCCGCACGGACATCCATTTTCCCAAGCCGCGCGTGCTGAGTCTGACCCAGCCGACGGAACTCGGAACGGTTTACACGTTGGAAGAGCTGTCGGAGGCGGGACGAATGGCGCGCCGCTTCGGCCTTCGTCTGCACCTCGACGGCGCCCGGTTTGCCAACGCGGTGGCGGCGCTGGGCGTCTCGCCCGCGGAAATCCTGCGCCGTTCGAGCGCCGATGTTCTTTGTTTGGGGGGCTCGAAGATCGGTCTGCCGGTTGGGGAGGCAGTCGTTTTCTTCAACCGCGAATTGGGCGCCGAGTTCGCCTATCGCTGCAAGCAAGCCGGTCAGCTCGCTTCCAAGATGCGCTTTCTGACGGCGCCCTGGCTGGGCATGCTCCGGGACGCTGCCTGGCTCCGCCGCGCCGAGCATGCCAATCGCATGGCCTCGCTATTATCCAACGAGCTGGCCAAGATTCGCGGCGTCGAGCTGCTCTACCCGACGGAAGCAAACGCCGTATTCGCAGCGCTGCCGCAGGCCGTACACGAGCGGCTCGCGGCTCGCGGCTGGAAATACTACACGTTCATCGGTCAAGGCACCGCACGGTTCATGTGTTCGTGGGCGACCGCGGAAGCAGACGTTCAACTGCTGGTCGCAGACATTCGCGATACTTCGCAGGCAATCTCATCATGACTACTTGAGGTGTGACACATGAGAACTGCGCGTTGTGCACTCGTGGGAATGCTGGCGTTCTCAACGGTTACGATCGAACTTCATGCCGAGGTCAGCGTCATTGTCGATCGGAACGAAGGCGACGCCGCGACGGACGAATTCAGCTTCGATGAAGTCCGGCCTCCGTCGGACTCGGACGCCGGCAATGAAGCCGACTTCACTGTGATCACCGGCCGCCGCGACGGAAACGGCGCCGACCTCGAGTGCCTCAACGACGGCAAGCTTCCGAGCGACCCGGACGAGCCGGGCGCCAATTTTTTCTTCGCGGCAGGCACGCCGGGCGGCCGGCTGCTGGTGGATCTCGGCAGATTGACGACGATCAGGCGGATGGCCACGTATTCCTGGCATCCTGGTCCGCGCGGTCCGCAGGTGTACAAGCTCTATGGCGCGACATCCAAAGCCGCCGACTTCGACGCGGCGAAGGCCGGCAAGAGCGAGTCCCTCGCCGAAGACGCATGGAACCTTCTCGCCGACATAGACTCGCGGCCGAAAGACGGCGAACCCGGCGGTCAATACGGGGTGAGCGTGTCAGGCGAGGACGGGGCGCCGCTTGGCGAGTACCGTTACCTGCTGCTCGACATCTCGCGCACCGGCGCCCATCAATGGTTCGATAACACGTTTTTCAGCGAGATTGACGTCGACGACGGCAAGAAGCATGCAAGGCGGCAGAAGCAAGTTGAGCGCGTCGTCGACGTTCTAAAGATTGGCGACCGGTACGAGATTGCGTTCGATACGACAGATGCTCCGGAGCTAAAGCCCTGGGTCGATGAGAAGCTCAAACCGATCTGCGCCACATGGTATCCGAAGATCGTCGAGATGCTTCCCAGCGACGATTATCAGGCCCCGCGGCGGTTCGCCATCGTCTTTGAAAAGGATATGCGCGGCGTGGCCTACACGTCCGGCCGCCGAGTGGTTTGCGCGGCGCCGTGGTTCAAGGACAATCTTGAAGGCGAAGCCGCCGGCGCCGTCGTGCACGAGCTGGTGCACGTTGTGCAGCAGTACGGTCGCGCAAGAACAGGTAATCGCAGCCCCGGCTGGATGGTCGAGGGCCTGGCCGATTACATCCGCTGGTTTCTGTACGAGCCAGAGGAACTTCGTCCGCGGCCGAATCCGGACAGGGCTCATTACACCGACAGCTACCGCACGACGGGAGCGTTCCTGGATTTCGTCGTCAATGAATATGATGAGAACTGCATCCGCAAATTCAACGCGGCTATGCGCGATGGCGCCTACAGCGATGAGCTTTGGCGGCAGTACACCGGCCAGTCTGCCGATGAACTTTGGACTGAATTCGTCAAGACGCTCAGACGGTGACCCGGCATGAACGAACGACTCGCGTCCGTTACTCGTCCCATAGCGGCAAATGAACGGTGAAGATCGTGTCGTGATTGGGCTCACTGGCGCATTCAATGGTTCCGCCGTGGTTATGAACGACCGACTGGCAAATACTCAGGCCCAGACCGGTTCCAGAGACGCCGGCGCCGCAGGTGCGGGCGGATTCAGCACGATAGAATCGTTCGAAGATATGGCGTTGCTCTTCCGGTGAGACCCCTGGGCCGGAGTTCGTGACGGTCAATCGAACCTCGCGCCGCTCTGCATCTCTTGCAAGGCTGACTCGAATCTTGCCGTTGGGAGTCGTGTATTTCACGGCGTTATCAAGCAGGTTGTTGACGACTTGCTTCAAGTGCTGCCGATTGCCGAAAACAGGCGCGGACGCAAGCGGCTCGGCCTGCAAATCGAGGCCGCGTACTTCTGCGACGCCGGTGAACATATCTACCGACTTGGCCGTAATCTCGTTGAGGTCGACGGGTTCGAACTTGGCCGCCGGCAGTTCCGCCTCGGTCTCGACAAGCAGCAGCAATTGATTGACAAGCATTTCAAGCGAGGTGCATTCGTCAATGACGTCGACGAGCAACTCCTCGTAATCTTCGATCGATCGGTTGGCGTCCATCGCCACCTCGACCGAGCTGCGGATCGCCGCCAGCGGCGTGCGAAGCTCGTGAGCAGCGTTGGCGAGAAAATCGCGTTTGGTGTCAATGTAGGCGGCAATACGGTCCAGCAGCTTATTGATTGTCTCGGCAAGCTGATCCAGTTCGTCGCCTGTTCCGCGCAGCGTTAGCCGCTCATTGAGGTGGTTGGGCCGAAGCCTGGCGGCCGTGCGAATTATCTCGCCGACCGGCCGCGTCGCCCGGGCGGCAAGCCAGTATCCACATGGCGGCGCCGTAACCAGGACGATTCCCGTCGCCAGGAGAACCAAGCGATCGATGCGGGCGAGGTCCTGATCGATGAACTCGAGCGTGGCGCCGACGCGGACCTGATGAACGTTCTCAACAGGTCGCTGGAGACGCTCATCGAGAATGCGATAGCCTCCGAAAGAGACGGGCGGCGCGGCGCGGCCAACGGCAAGCGGACGCTTGACGACCTGCGTCGCTTCGCTGGCCCAAATCTGATTTCCCGCCGAGTCGTATAGCTTCACATACCACCCGTGGCGTTCATGGCTTTCCGCCATACGCGTGAGATGCTCTGTGGTTGTGGCCATGCTTCCGCTCGCGTCGCGTATAATCGACGCCACTTCGCGGAGGTCATCGTCAAGCACCTGGTCGAGTTCGGTGAGCAACGCATGCCGGACTCCCTGCCTTAGCCCCACCAAGGTGACCATTGCCGTGAGAATGATTATCGCGGCGTTCCATGCGGCGAGGCGGGAGCGGAGAGTTCGCAGAGCGGCCGGCAACCGCACGCGTGGAAGATGCGTTGCCATACTAGTTCTGAGGCGAGGATTCTACGCGTTCGCTTTCATTGTGCCCGGCGCGAAGCACATAACCGCGCCCCCGTACCGTATGCAGCAATGGCGGGGAAAAGTCCCGGTCGATCTTGCCGCGGAGCCGCGTGATATGCACCTCGATAACGTTTGTCACCCCGCCCCAATCGGAGTCCCACAAGTGCTCGCTGAGCATCTTTCTGGTGAGCACCTGGCCGGCGTTGCGCATCAGGAACTCGAGAAGGCTGAATTCGGTCGGCGTCAAGTCGATCAGATGGCCGTCGCGCGTGACGCGCCGCGTCGACAGATCGAGCGCCAACGGGCCGACTACCAGATGCTGCGAAGTAAGGTTAACCGAGCGCCGCGAAATGGCGTTAAGCCGCGCCAGCAGTTCCGGGAAAGAGAAGGGCTTGATGAGATAATCGTCGGCCCCTGCGTTCAACCCCTCCACCCGTTCTTCAACGCTTCCCAGGGCGGTGAGAATGATGACTGGGGTTCGCACGCCATGCCCGCGCAGTTCGCGCAGCACGCCAAGGCCTGGCCGATCGGGGAGCATGAGATCGAGAACGAGCACATCGCACTTTTGTGCACCGGCGATCCCGAGGGCCCTTTCTCCGCTCTTTGCCCAGGTGCACCGGTGGCCGGCGTCCTGCAGCCCGCGCCGGATAGCCTTGCCTAGTACTTCGTCATCTTCGACAACCAAGATGTCCATGGTTACGTTTGCTTGAAATCGGATCGCGTCGACTGCGCCCATATTCCAATCGTAAGCAAGGGTGGCGAGCACGGCGGCTCGAATGCCGGGAGAAAGGGCCTGCTTACGGAAATGTAATCTATCCAAGCTGGGCGACGTTCGACATTAAAAGTATACCAAGTCTTTACTGGTCGCAGCATGGCCCGGCGGAGAGTGCCGTCTCACTGCTGACGGCGAATGCATCTCCAGCGACCAAACTCCCGCCTCCTGTCCCACCTTGCGATCCATGCACGCGGCCACCTCGGCGGTTCAGCCCGCTCAGCCCTCATCCTGCCGGCCACAAGAAAACACAAAAGTTCTCGAGCGGACCATTGAGCGCGTGGCCCACATCTTACCGTCGCAAGGGCCGATTTCGGTCTTCGTGCACCATAACACGCTTCATGCCTTCGAAGACATGGAATTCGCCGACGCGCTGGCCTATGCGACGGAGGTCTACGGCGGCCAGGCCTATCTATCCGAGGGCCGCTATCGGCAGGAATTCGAGCGGGGAAGAATCCGGCGAGAGGACCTCATTGCGGTCCTTCAGGACGATCTTGGCGACGGGGCCGACGAACTGATCGGCCTCCTGGGCACACGATTCCATCTTCGCCTGGCCATGCTCGAGCATCCGCTCCACACGGCGCCGAGTGAAGAGCTTCGCTGGATCATTGCAGAAACAGACGCGGCCCGCACCTTCCGCCGAGACGTGCCGCCTGAGACGCGGAGCCGCGTCATTGAGTCCACACGACGCTGGATCATGCGCGAGCATCGAGAGGGAGATGGAAAGTTCGGCGGTTGCGAGGTAGATCTTGCGAACGTTTTCCGCGAACTATTCGCCAGCTTCGATAAATCGAACATCGAAAACTGGGACGATGAGGAGTGGGAAGCATTTACGCTTCATCTCTTGTGGCGGGTATGTCTCAGCGGAGCGGGATCTGAACCGCTACGTCGCATCTCTGCTCCGACGGCGCGGCGACGCGACGAAATCCTGCGAGGCTTCAGCATTGAGGCCGATGAACTCGTGCACGATATCCTGATACCTTTCACTGCCGCATGTCTCGACCAAGGTTTCGCGCAATGGACCTTGCCTGGGCGGGAGAAGGGTTTGTACACGGCGTTTATTGCGCTGTATGGAGCGCCGGAGAGGGTGCAGCCGAGATGGATGCATGGCTTGCGTGATGAGCTGCAGCGTCTGAAGTCGGAGTCGATTCGACCGCTCGAATCGATCGAAGAGTCTCTCATCGCGCTGGGCGTCCGCGACGAGGAGCGTGAGTCCTTCATCGCCGCAACATTGCTCGCGCTAAGCGGCTGGGCCGGAATGATCTGGCAGATGGAAACCAACGCTGAATGGGCCGTGTACCCCGCGCCGAAAGGCACGCTTATTGAGTTCCTCGCCGTTCGACTGATTCTCGATCGGCTGGCTGCCGCCTACCTGTCGCAGCGAGGCGCGCCTCGCGACCATCAGAGAACAGCAACGACCGACAACAGCGCACAAATCGCTTATACATTCTTTCAGATCGCCCAATTCTTGGGCCTCCGACCGGAAGACCTGTCGCGGTTGCCGCGCAGGAATTGGCAGAAGCTGGCCGGGGAGATCGAGTTGTTTTCCCAGTTCGAGCGGCGGCGTGTCCTTCACTTCGCTTACGAACGCCGCTATGTGCGCGAGGCGCTCGACGCCGTGGCGTATCACGCCGCACAAGCGGGCGGACGCCGCAACCAAGCGTGCTCTCGACCCGATTTTCAGATCGTCTGCTGTATCGACGATCGAGAGGAGTCGTTTCGGCGCCATCTTGAAGAGACGTATCCAAGGTGCGAGACGTTCGGGTACGCGGCCTTTTTCAACGTCGCGATGTACTATCGCGGCGCGGCCGACGCCCATTCGCGGCCGCTTTGCCCGGTAGTAATCAAGCCGCAGCATTACGTCGAAGAACTGCCCGTCTTCACGCTGGAGGAGTCTCATCAGCGGCGGGCGCGGACGCGGCGGGTGCTCGGCGCGCTGTCTCATCAACTCCATCAGGGAAGCCGAACTCTGGTCGGCGGCGTATTCACCTCGCTGATTGGTTCGCTCGCCACGGCGCCGCTCGTCGGACGGATTCTGTTCCCGCGAGCAGCCTCACAGATTCGCCGCGTGTTCGGAAGTTTCGTCCGTCCTCCTGAAGCCACTCAGTTGCTGATCGAGCGCGGCGAGCCCGAACCCGGTCCTGACGATGGCCACGTCGGCTACACCCTCGATGAAATGACCGACATCGTCGAACGAACGCTGCGCGACAACGGCCTCACCGCTGGCCTGGCGCCGCTTGTTATCATGTGCGGACATGGCTCGTCGAGCCTCAACAATCCTCATGAAAGCGCCTATAACTGCGGCGCGTGTAGCGGCGGACGCGGCGGACCAAACGCCCGTGCTTTTGCTCAAATGGCGAATGATGCACGAGTCCGATCGCGACTACTCGCTCGCGGCCTGAGCCTGCCCGCGGATTGTCGTTTTCTCGGCGCCTACCACAATACGTGCGATGACGGCGTAACCTATTTCGACCTTGATCGTTTGCCGCCGAGCCATAAGCCATCCTTCGCGATCGCCCGCCAGGCCATTGATGAAGCCCGACAGCGGAATGCCCACGAGCGGTGCCGACGGTTCAAATCAGCGAGTGTAGCGATCACGCCCGAGGCGGCGCTGGCGCATGTAGAGCAGCGGTCGGAGGATCTTTCCGAGGCGCGGCCAGAGTATAACCATGCAACAAATGCCATGACCTTCGTAGGCCGGCGTTTCAATACACGCGGGCTGTTCATGGATCGACGCTGCTTTCTGGCGTCGTACGACCCCGAGCAAGATGACGCACAGGGAACGACCCTGGCCGGAATCCTCTCAGCGGTTATCCCTGTCTGCGCCGGGATTAGCCTCGAGTACTACTTCTCTTGCGTCGACCCGCAAGTCTACGGATGCGGTTCGAAGCTGCCGCACAATATCGTCTCGCTGTTGGGCGTAATGGAGGGCGCCCAATCCGATTTGCGGCCCGGGCTTTCCGTGCAAATGATCGAGATTCACGAACCCATGCGGCAGCTCTTCGTCATCGAGACGACGCCAGCGGTGATGGCGAAAGTTATCGATTCCAACGCCACGATTAGCCGGCTCTGCCGCAATGAGTGGGTGCTGCTGGCAACGCTTGATCCTCAGACGAAGTCCGTTCGGGTTTATCGCGAGGGCCAATTTGAACCATATCATTGCGATTCAACCATGTTGCCCACAGCCCGTTCATCGGTCGATTGGTATCGCGGTTGGCGAGACAATTTGGGTTTCGCCCAAGTGATAACTGCCGATTCGCCGCCATCGGGAGGGCAATGTGCCTAGCACTGAACTGCTGGACTCACTTGGAATGACGGTCATCGCCGCTCCCGCGGCGCTGATGGTGGTACTCGGCGGGGCGTCGTTGATCGGCCGACCGCTTTCAGAAAAGACGGTTAGTCGCCTAACCGAGGCCGCCGTCATCGTCGGTCTTCTTGCGGCGCTGGGGGTACTAGTCTTCATGCTGGGGACCGGCCGGAGGCTGATCACGTTATCGATGGGCGATTGGCTCGTCCTGCCTGGGCAGGATTTTCACTTCACGTTCAAATTCATCTTCGATCGACTGTCGACGCCCTTTGCAATTCTCTCGTTCGTCCTGTGCGGCGTTACGGGAGCCTTCGCCTCGAAGTACCTGCATCGAGAAGCGGGGTTTGGCCGGTTCTTCGTTCTGTTCGCGCTGTTTTTGCTGGGCATGATGATGACGTCGCTCGCCGGCAACATCGAGACGCTCTTCGCGGGCTGGGAACTGGTCGGTCTCTCCTCGGCCCTGCTCGTGGGCTTCTTCCATGAACGATCGGCCCCCGTTCACAACGGACTGCGCGTATGGACGGTGTACCGCATTGCCGATGCCGCATTTCTGATGGCGACAGTCGCCCTGCATCATGCAACCTCCAGCGGGGATTTTGTTCGCATGATGGGGACTGGCCCTTGGCCGCTGGGCGAGTCGCTCCTCTCGCC
>DASVCM010000169.1:0-2056 GCA_036381635.1 Lacipirellula sp. | reverse complement strand
CTGCGACAGGCCTCGCGGCGACTTGTGGCAGATCGCGCAATCGGAGGCGAAAAGTTGTGCCGGCGTCTTTCCCTGATCCAGGCTCTCCTGCGCGTAACCCGGGCCAAATCCGAAAAGCGTGGCGGCTGCAATCGCGATCGCGGCTATCCGACCTCTGCAGTGCATGGTCCCTCTCGATGTGCCTGTTTTCGCCCCTCGGCCACCCCGGGCGAGTCACTGTCGCCCGCTACATAGACTATTAGCCGCGGATTGCGAGCCTCGCCAGAACGGCGCGGGGCGCGCCGCGTGTCGGGATTGCTGCCGTGCGCCAGGTTTGATTAAATACCTGTGGCCGAACCTTTTCGTCCCCGTTACGTTTGCTGGCGAGCGGCAGCTTGGCCATTTGAGTCTGGAAGGCACGATTTGTGATGGAGGCGGCCGATGGATCGGTTGCTTCAATTTCTGCTGAAGACCTTTGTCCGCCGGGGCAATTTGCGGCTCACAACATCGCGCGGCATCACGATCATCTGCGGCGACGGTGGCGGCAAGCCGGTCGCGGTGCGGCTGACCAGCCGCGCCGCGGAATGGGGCCTTCTGCTCGATCCCGAGCTCCGCTTGGGCGAAGCGTACATGGATGGCGGCCTCGTCGTCGAGCAGGGCTCGATCGGCGATGTCCTTGCACTCTGCATGGGCCAGGACTCGGACCTGCCGCATTGGGCACGGCCGCAGTGGATCATCCGTTACGTCGCCCGGCGTCTGAAGCAGTTCAATCCGCGCAAACGAGCCCGCCGGAACGTGGCCCATCATTACGATCTCGACGGGCGCCTCTACTCCCTGTTCCTGGACGCCGACCGACAGTACAGCTGCGCCTATTTCGACTCGCCCGATGTCTCGCTCGACGACGCCCAGCTCGCCAAGAAGCGGCACATCGCGGCAAAGCTCCTGCTCGACAAGGACAAGAGCGTCCTCGACATCGGCTGCGGCTGGGGCGGCCTCGGGCTCTACATGGCGGAAATCGGCGGCGCCAGGGTCACGGGGATCACGCTTTCACAGGAGCAAAACGCCATCGCCAACGCGCGCGCGTCGGAAAAGGGATTGGGCGACCGGGCGCGGTTTGAACTTCAGGACTATCGCGACGTCACCGGGACCTTCGACCGCATCGTGTCCGTCGGCATGTTCGAGCACGTCGGCGTCGGCCACTACGACACGTTCTTCAGGAAATGCGCAGAGTTGCTCAGTCCCGACGGCGTGATGCTGCTGCACTCGATCGGTCGGTCGGAAGGCCCCAGCTACACGAACCCGTGGATCGCCAAATACATCTTCCCCGGCGGGTACATCCCCTCGCTGTCGGAAGTGCTGCCGCACATCGAGAAGGCCGGACTGCTGGTCACCGACATTGAGATCCTCCGCCTGCACTACGCCGAGACGCTGAAGCACTGGCGGGAGCGGTTCCTCGCCCACCGCGAGGAAGTCGAGCGCATCTACGACCGCCGGTTCGTGCGCATGTGGGAGTTCTACCTGGCGGCTTCCGAAATGTCGTTCCGCCAGCAGGCCATGATGAATTTCCAGATCCAGCTGACCAGGCGGCAGGGCGTGGTGCCGATGACGCGCGACTACATCAGCCGCGAGGAAAGGCGGCTGAAGGCCGCCGAAAGCAATCAGGCGGCACCGTTGCGTCTGGCCGGCGAATAGCCGCACTCTCCCCGCAGGGCGCCTGCGGAACGGCCCGCTGCCGATTCCGGCGGACTGGAGTGCTGAAATCGTCTTTCCGGCCAGCGCGGTGCGCAGGAAATTTCACGGAGGCGGTGAGCGCCGCAAGTTGCGTGATGGCCACCGCCGTCCGAACGTCAAGCCTTCCACGTGCAATCGCCCCGCAATATTCACGGCCGGTGAGTAGCGTGGAAAGCGGCAATGACCCGCGCGCTGCCGTCGCGCCGCGGCGGCCGTCTGTTAATGCAGATGCCCCGACCCCGCAGCAGCCGCATCACAGTTCCGTCAAATTGGCGCAACAGCAATCCCTATGGCCCCGCTCGAATCACTCGCACGCAAGCCGGTCGAAGAAGCGGCCGCGCGGTAC
>DASVCM010000168.1:0-6446 GCA_036381635.1 Lacipirellula sp. | reverse complement strand
CATGGACGAAGGAGTCGCTCAATTTGCCGCGCGGCGTGTTCCCCAGCGGCACGGGCTTTGTCAGCGACGGGAAATACCACTTGCCACTTACGACGGCGGAGGTGATCACCATTGATTTGGCCGACGGGAAGATCGTCTCTCGCGCATCGTCGCGCGACGGCGCTCCGCTGGGCAATCTGATTTGTCATCGTGGCGCCGTGATCTCGCAGAACGGCATGCACTTGGACTGCTTTGATCAAATCGACGATCTCCGCCGCCGCTCGGAGGAGCGCCTCGCGGAGGCGCCCAACGACGTCGAGGCGCTGCGGACGCTTGGCGAGATTGCTTACAACGAAGGCCGGCTAAGCGATGCGGTTTCGCTGCTGGAGCGAGCCTTTCGCGCCGATTCGCATGACGTTGAGGTTCGCGACGTGCTCGCCGAGTGCCTGGCGACCGCGCTCGATGAGGATTTCGTGGCTCATCGCAGCAAATTGCCGCTGCTGAAAGAGCTGAACGACGGCGGCGTCGCGCGGCGAATGCTGATTCTGCGAATTGAGGCGCAAGGCCTGTTGGAAGAAGGTGAAATCCTCGCATCGGCCGCCGCATGCCTGGACTTGTACCGTTTAGCGGGCGCCCCTGACGAGATGCTCGACCTCGGCCGCGACCATGAGGCGGCCGTCTCACGCTGGATCCAGGCTCAACTAGCCGCCATCTGGGAGAAGGCCAGCGACCATCAGCGGGATGAGCTGAAGTTGAAGCTGAACCGCGAAGCTACGGGCCTCGGCGAGGACCCATCCGCCGAGGATATGGCGAGGTTCCTGCAGTTCTTCGGCAATTTGCCCATGTTCGAACCGATGCGAGCCCAATATGCCAAGCTCGCCGGCGATCCGCTGGAGGTGCAACAGATACTGCTCGACCTTGCGGATTCGAAAGACGCGGACCTCCGTAATGAAAGCATGGTTCGCCTCGCGAAGCAGCTTCATACGGCCGGCCTGGCTTCGCTGGCCGCCGGCTATGATCGGCGGCTGAAGACCGAGGACGCCGACGGGGAGCTTGCCGAACTACTCGAGGATGCCAAACAGAAAGCGCCCAAGCCCCTTAGGCAGTGGCCGCGCGGCAAGGTGAATGTGGCTACCGCCCCCACGACTGGCGCCGCGGCCAACGCACGAGTCCGCGCTCCGCTTTGGGGAGTTCGATTGGAACGGACAGACTCGATTCTCGGCCTGGCCGCGGTTCATATTTCCGCCAGCCGCGGGGGGGAGCTCGTCTTGCACGACAACTTCGGTCGTGAGTTCTTCAGCGCCAACCTCGAGCCGGACAACCATATCAACTACCGTCATCCAGGAACGATGTATGGCGTCTCGCGCGGAAACTTGCTGGTGCTTTCCCTGGGCCGGCAGATCGTTGCCGTCAATACGCTCGCCGCGCACGACGGAATCGATCCGCAAGTGATGTGGCGGGCAAGCGTCGGCGGCAATCTTCACGTCGAATACGCCCGCGGCTTTTACGGCGACGTTGGGCCGGAATCGCAAACCAACCGACCGGGCACCAACCGCGCCCCGCGGCCGATGGACGAAGGAAAGTGGGTCGGCGTGATCGGCCCGGTGACCAGCCAGGGGGTTGTATTTCAGGACCAGCGCCAGTTGATGTGCGTCGACGCCCTCTCCGGCGACCTCCGCTGGTCGCGCTCCGACGTTCCTCAGGGGTGCGATCTCTTCGGCGACGATCAGTATGTATTCGCGGCGCCCACGGGCAGCACGACCGCCCGCGTCTATAGCGCCGTCGACGGTCGATTTATCGGCAAGCGACAGGTTCCGGAGTGGCAGCAGCAATTGGTCACCCGCGGCCGTACCATCCTCGTCTGGAAGAAATCTGGAGACTCCGCCGAACTGTCTGTCTTCGACGCCTTGACGGGCGACGCCGCCTGGAAGCATGAGTTTGAGTCCGGATCAGCCGTTGACGTCGAACTTGGCCGCTACGTGGCGGTGGTGGAGCCCAGCGGTCGAGTCGTCATCGTTGACGGCGCCAGCGGCGAGAAACTAATCGACTACGCCGCCTCGGCGAAGCCGGCGATTGAGGAAGTCCATCTTGCCGTCGGACAGGACGACTTCCTGGTAACGGTTAAGCGGCCTCGTCCGGGAAACGTTGACCGTCAGGTCCGGCCGCTCGCCAACATTTACGACTCACCGGTGATCGACGGCGAGTTGTACCTGTTCGATCGAACCAGCGGCGAGATGCGCTGGAATCGCCCGGCCGAGGTCGTGCAGCAGGCGCTGTTGCTGACGCAGCCGGTCGATGTGCCGTTCATAGTGTTTGCCGGTCAACTCGCGCGCCACGATCGCGGCGGCTCGCGGGCGATGACCACGATGTTAATCCTGGACAAAGCCACTGGCCGTACACTGTTCCAATCGGACGATTTGCCGCAAACCGGCGGCGGTCATTGCGTGGCTCGCGTTACGGATGCGGCCAATCACCAGGCGGCGGTAGAGATGGCAGGTCAGACGATTCTGCTACAATTTACCGAGGAGCGTCGGCCGCCCGAGCCGCCGGCGCTGGCCGAAGTCGAGTCGAGCGTTGGCAAAAGCTCCGAGGGGTTGATGGGCATCTTCCGCAACCTCGGGGTTGGCCGCTGACTCGGCGTTTTGGCTTTAGCGGCGCGTCCAGGTTGGACTCTGCTGCCGACGAGCGCTTGCGGATCGAAGGAAGAGGTGCGGTTTTACGACCGCGGATGGATGCGACGAAGGCCAGTCATTCAGATCTTGTTGAGCGCGGTCGCGCTCCTAGCTCCCGGCGCCGACGTCGCCCGGGCCGGCGTGCAGGATCCGCAGGTCAAAAGCACGATTGCCGGCGGTCTGGAGTGGCTGGCCTTTCAGCAACAAAAGAAAGGACAGTGGACCGCGCAAGGCCGCTATCCCACCGCGATGACCGCCCTGGCGGGGATGGCCCTCTTGTGCGAGGGCTCGACGACGACGCAGGGCAAGTATGCCGAGAATATTCGTCGCGCCGTCGATTTTCTCACCGCCCGCAGCCGACCCAACGGCCTGATCGGCGACTTCGACGACGACCGGTACACCTACGGACACGGCTTCGCGATGCTCTTCCTGTCAGAAGTCCTTGGCGAAGAGGAGGACATGGAGCGCCGCGAGGAATTGATCCGCGTGCTGACCAAGGCGGTCGAATTCACCGGCAACGCCCAGACAGCCGCCGGCGGCTGGGGGTATGTGAGCGCCAAAGACGGCGGCGGCTTCGACGAGGGCTCAACCACGATCACGCAAGTGCAAGGCTTGCGCGGCTGCCGCAACGCCGGCATCCCCGTGCCGAAGGAAGTGATCGATAAAGCGGTCAAATATATCCACAATTGCACGCTCAAGGACGGCGCCGTCCAGTACAGCTCGAAAGGGGGCGGCGGCCGGCCGGCCATTACCGCCGCGGCGATCGCCTGCCTGTACAATGCCGGCGAGTACGACGACGATTACGTGCCGCGGATGTTGGACTACTGCCGCAAGCACCTCGACCCCGGCACGCGCGACAGCTTCGGCCACTGGCACTACGCCCACTTCTATTACGCCCAGGTTCAGTACCGCGAAGGGGGCGAAGTGTGGGAGGACTACCGCACCGCGGTCGCGAAGCGAATCCTCAGCGAAGCCACCGAAGTAAAGATCGGCGACCAGTCGGCCTTTACCTGGCAACAAGGGTACGTCGGCCCGGTTTACACGACGGCGCTGAATTTGATTATCCTGCAGTTGGAGAACGCGTACCTGCCGATCTACCAGCGCTAGGATTCAGGAGGAAAAGCAGCCGCGAGCTAACAGCTCGCCGGTGAAGTGCGAGCCGATCATCACCTCAAAACAGACGATGTCCGACGCGGTGCTAGAGCGACGACATTTCCGCGACTGCAGGCGGCCGTCTAGAATGGCCTGTTTGTTTGGTGCTTCACCGGCGAGCTGTTAGCTCGCGGCTAAACAGTGCGATGCCGCATTTGAACCCTGAACCCCGAACCCTGAACCCTATGCACTACAACGCGGACGCCGTCGCCGACGGACAGATCATCGAACAGCGTGCGACGGCGGTCGACCGCATTCGAGAGCAACTGGCCCAGGTCATCGTTGGCCAGGACGCCGTGGTCGAGCAGCTCTTGATCAGCCTCTTCAGCCGCGGCCACTGCATGCTCGAAGGCGTGCCGGGGCTGGCCAAGACGCTGCTTATCAGCACGCTCGCGCGAACGATGGACCTGTCGTTCAGCCGTATTCAGTTCACGCCCGACCTGATGCCCGCCGACATCACCGGCACCGACATCATCGAGGAGAACCGCTCGACCGGCCAGCGCGAGATGCGGTTCCTCGAAGGGCCGCTGTTTTCGAACGTGATCCTCGCCGACGAAATCAACCGCACGCCGCCGAAGACGCAGGCCGCGCTGCTCGAGGCGATGCAGGAGCGGCAGGTCACCGTCGGCCGAGTGCGGCACCAGCTCAGCGACCCCTTCTTCGTCCTCGCCACGCAGAACCCGATCGAGCAGGAAGGAACCTATCCGCTGCCAGAGGCGCAGCAGGACCGGTTCATGTTCAAGGTCATGGTGACTTACCCGAGCTTTGACGAAGAGTTCGAAGTTGCCCGCCGGACGACGGCGGCGTTTACCGACGGCGTTGCCGCGGTCATTTCGCCGGACGAAATCCTCACGCTACAGCGGCTGGTTCGCGAAGTGCCGGTGAGCGACCACGTCATCCGTTACACGCTCTCGCTCGTACGGCAGACGCGCGTCGGGGAACCGGGCGTGCCGGAGTATGTTACCGACCAACTTGCCTGGGGCGCCGGCCCGCGGGCCGTGCAGTTCCTGATCATCGGCGCCAAGGCGCGGGCCTTGATGCACCGCCGCACGCACGTCACGGTCGAGGACATTCAGACGCTCGCCAAACCGGTGCTTCGCCATCGTATCGTCGTGAACTTCGCCGCCGAGAGCGACGGCGTCACGCCAGATTCTATCGTCGATCGCTTACTTGAATCCACGCCGGCCCAAGAGGATGAATTGGCCAATGACGCCCGATTCAAAGCGATTTTTGCATCCTGAGGCCATCCGGCGGATTGGGCGCCTGGAGATTCGGGCCCGTCACGTCGTCGAAGGCTTCATGAGCGGGATGCACCGCAGCCCATACTTCGGCCGCTCCACCGAGTTCCTGCAACACCGCCAGTACACCCCGGGCGACGACCTGCGGCACGTCGACTGGAAGGTATGGGCCAAGCAGGACCGGCTGTACGTCAAGCAGTTCGAGGAAGACGCCAGCATGCGCTGTACGCTGCTGGTCGACGTCTCCAAGAGCATGCAGTACGGCCGCGGACCGCTGAACAAGTACGAGTACGCGGCGACCGCGGCGGTGAGTCTGGCGTACCTATTGCTGCGGCAGCATGACGCCGTGGGGTGCATCGCTTTCGACGAGGGAATCCGCGCGCGCACGCCGGTGCGGAGCACGCAAGTCCACCTGGCCTCGATCGTGCAAACGCTCGACGCCAACCCGCCGCGCGCGAAGACCGATCCGGGCGGCGTGCTGCGGATGATTGCCGAGGAGAACTTTCGCCGCGGATTGGTGATCGTATTCTCCGACCTGTTGGGCGACGTGAAGTCAACGCTCCGCGGCCTGCGGCTCCTGCGGCAGCGCGGACATGACGTGCTGGTGCTTCACATCATGGACGACGACGAACTCGATTTCCCCTTCGACGGCCCGACGCGGTTCGAAGGGCTCGAACTGCCTGAGCACCTCCATTGCAACCCGCGAGCGCTGCGCGAAGGATACCTTGCAGCCGTAGACCGGTTCGTATCCTCGCTACGCCACGGCTGCGCCCGGGATGCGGTCGACTACGAACTGATCCGCACAAGCGAGCCAATGGACGCGGCCCTGGCCGCATTCCTTAGCCGAAGGTTAGCCGCAAGAAAATAAGAGAAGAGAACAGCCGCAAAAAGGCGCAAAGGACGCAAAAAGGAAGACAGAAGAGAAGGAGTAATGACGAACCCTTCTCGTTGTTCATAGCCACTCCTTTTTTTGTGCCTGTTGTGCCTTTTTGCGGCGATTAAATAAGCACCGAAAGAATGTCGTTCCTGTTCCAATCTATCCTGGCTATCGGCGTCCCGCTCATCGGGATTCCGCTGTTGATCCACCTGATCAACCTGCGGCGGCATCAGCGCGTCGAGTGGGCGGCGATGGAGTTTCTGCTGGAGAGCCAAAAGCGGAACAAGAAGTGGATCGTCCTCAAGCAACTCCTGCTGTTGCTGCTGCGCACCGCCGCCGTCGCCCTGGTTGTGTTCATGCTCGCCGGGCCGGTCATCCGCTCCGGTTGGGCCAGCCTGTTCGGCCGCGGCGTCACTCATCACCTCATCCTGCTCGACGACAGCTACTCGATGTCCGATCGTTGGGAGGAGTCCTCCGCCTTCGACGAAGCGAAGCAAGCGGTTTCGCGAATTCTCGACCAGGCTCGCG
>DASVCM010000167.1:0-3009 GCA_036381635.1 Lacipirellula sp. | reverse complement strand
CCGCATGCCGATTACCCGCTCGTCAAAGTCGGCACGATGACGCTTAACCGTAATCCGGAAAACTTCTTTGCTCAGATCGAGCAGGCCGCCTTCTCGCCGGGCAACACTGTTCCGGGCATTGGCCTGTCGCCGGATAAGATGTTACTGAGCCGCGCGTTTGCCTATAACGATGCGCAGCGCAACCGCATTGGGACGAACTTCCATCAACTCCCCGTGAACCGCCCCAAATGCCCGGTCAATACCTACATGTTCGATGGCCAAATGGCCTACGAGCACAGCGGCAGCGCGCCCGTCTACGCACCTAATAGCGGAGGCCGGAAATGGGCGGAAGACACGGGACCGATGCCAGACGGCTGGGAAGCAGACGGCGAGATGGTGCGCAGCGCTTACACGCTGCGCGCCGACGATGACGACTTCTCTCAGCCCGGCGCCCTGGTCCGCGACGTATTCAACGACGAGCAGCGGATGAAGCTGGTCGACCAGGTTTCGGGCAGCTTGCTGGGGGGCGTGCATGGCGAGGTGCTTGAGCGCGCGTTTGAGTACTGGAAGAGTATCGATGCCAATGTCGGTGGGCGGATCGAGGCGAAGGTGCGCGGCGGCAGCGCACCGAAGCCTGCCGAAGGCATGGGCGAGAGCTGACGTCGCCTCGGCTGCCACTCCCACCGGGAATCGCACATGGGATCGCCATATGCGGATGTCGTGAACAACTAAGAGCATCCGTACGCTAATCGACGGCGTGCTTTAGGCGCCGAATTTGAAGGAGGCACGACTGGCGGCGTCTGGTACTTAGTCCGCAGACCCGGTGGATATCGATAAGGGCGTCAACATGTCGGCGATTATCCAACCCGGTGAAAGGCAAATCTCATGGTTTGTCTTTGGCCTGATGGCGAGCGTTACATTTGTCGGCATCCTATCCGAGCTTGTCCCCTCCGGCATTTTGCCGCAGATGACCGAAGGCCTGGGAGTTTCCGAATCCCAAGTCGGCTTCCTGGTCGGCGTCTATGCGCTGGCATCTGCCATTTTCGCCATCCCGCTGGTCAGCGCCACCCTGGCCGTCAATCGTAAGCGGCTGCTGATGGCACTGCTGGCAGGATTCGCGGCCTCGAATATCGTCGTCGCCTTCTCGTCGTCATATGTAGTCATCGTTGCCTGCCGCGTTCTCGGCGGCATTTGCGCGGGCATTATGTGGCCGATGATCGCGGCCTATGGCGCCCGTCTTGTGCCTGAAGACATGCATGGCAAGGCGGTCACCGTCATCATGGCCGGCAACACCATCGGCATCAGCATCGGCCTGCCTGTCATGACGACGATCGGCATCGCATTTGGCTGGCGAACCGAATTCATGGTCCTCGGACTGTTTGTGGTAGCCATCGCCGTGCTGTCGTACTTGTACCTGCCCTCGGTGGAAGGTGAAAAACTCAGCAAGAGCAATTCACCGCTGACGGTGCTAAGGAACCCCTCGATACTCATCATCCTGCTGTTGACCTTGCTGTCCGTGGCGGCCCATTACGGCGTCTACACGTACATCACCCTGTTGGTGGAGTTGATCGACTTCACGGGCGGCATCGGGCTGGCGATGCTGATCTTCGGCGTCGGATCGGTCATATCGGTCGTTCTCTCCGCTAAATACATTGACGCTTATCTGCGGCTTCTGATCGTCGTCATGCTCGCCATAGGCGGCATTGCCATGGCGATGTTCCTTGCCTTCAGGGGAACCATCGTCATCTCGCATATCGCGTTCTTCCTCTGGGGCCTGGCCTTCGGCCCGCTAGTCACGATGTATCAGGCCGCTGTACTTAAGCAGGTCGAAGAAGGCAAAGACGTCGCTACCTCGGTGCAATCGAGCGTGTTCAACTTCTCGATCATGATCGCCACGTGGAATGGCGGGCTGCTGCTGTCTGGATTCGCAGAATCCGGAGTCAAGGGCATCGTCTACATGTCGTTAGTCTGTTTTATCTTGGCCGCCATTGTCGCGTTCTTCTCCAAACGCACACTGCGATCTTTTTGAGTGTCCTTGTCACGCAATCGAGAGAGCCATGGAGAAGTTCACGAGGCAACGACTGACGCCGGCGGCTGACACAGCTGGAGAGCCACGGGGGATTCGCAACGTCGAACAGGTGGACGTGGCCATTGTTGGCGTCGGCACAGCCGGGCTCACGGCGTTGCGCGAGGTCCGTGAACGGACCGATAATTTCGTGCTGATCAATGCCGGCTCCTACGGTACGACCTGCGCCCGCGTGGGGTGTATGCCGTCTAAAGCCCTAATCGCCGCAGCCAATGCTTTTCACGCTCGGACTAAGCTCGACGAGTTCGGCGTGCGCGGAGGAAGCAAGCTTCGCGCCGACGTCCCCGCAGTGCTTCGCCGCGTACGGTCATTGCGGGACGGCTTCGTCTCGGGGGTGCTGAAGAGGACTGAGGGCCTCGGCGACCGCAACATCGCAGGGCACGCACGGCTCGACGGACCGAACCGGTTGATCGTCGGTGACCGCGCTATTCAGGCAGGTCAGATTGTGTTAGCAACCGGTTCGAGTCCAATCGTGCCGAAGCCGTGGCGTTCGCTCGGAGACCGCATTCTGACGTCTGATACGCTCTTTGAGCAGGAGGATCTGCCGCTCCGGATGGCGGTGATTGGCCTTGGTCCGCTCGGGGTGGAGATTGCGCAGGCACTGGCGCGGCTCGGCATCGACGTCCACGCCTTCGGCGCCGGCAGACAGATCGCTGGGATCTCGGACGAAAAGGTGGCCCATGCAGCGCGGGACAGCCTCGCGAAGGAATTTGCCATACATCTCGATGCTCGGGCTGAAGTCGCCGAAGCGGGCAGCGGCGTCGAGGTGCGATGGGCTGGCGGAAGCATCATCGTCGAGAAGGTCATCGCGGCGGTAGGCCGACGCCCGAATGTAGAGGGTCTGGGGCTTGAGACGCTTGGAGTGCCGCTCGACGAGAACGGCATACCCGAAGTCGACCCGATGACGATGCGAATTGGCGACACGCCAGTCCTACTGGCCGGGG
>DASVCM010000166.1:0-4083 GCA_036381635.1 Lacipirellula sp. | reverse complement strand
GCGGAACGGCTGGCGGCGGCACTGGAATCCTGATTCTATGTCCGTCTTCAATAAACTTCGGGCTCCGCCTGATCGTGACGCTGTTGGAACGAGCCGACAACGGAACCTCAGCCACTGTTGCATCGCTTCCACTGCGCACTTCCCGCCGGGTCTGCGACACCGCGCCGAAGACAAACAGCAGCGGCAGGCAGCCGAGGATGGCCAGCGCCGCCGGCCAGCCGCCCAGGGCGCCTTTCTTGGCCTTCATTGCGATGAACGCCAGCGCCAGCACCACGAATGGCGCTGCGAACAGCCAGAGAGCAAACGTCGATCGATTCGAATACGACGAGAAAGATGAATACGGCGTATAGAACGACCGCTGCGCAGCGTTCAAGTCTGCATCGCGCACCAGCGTTCGCTCTCGCGATGTATGGTCCTCCCGAATCTGCATGCCGTCCGGGTACGTCTCCAACCGCGTGCCGTCCGGCGAAATCTGGAGCACCGCGTCAGGCAGTCGCGACGCCAGCCGCTGGTTCTTCAGAACTTCTGCCGCTGCTTGGGCCCGGGCGGCTTCGGCTTGGGCCCGCGCCTCCGCGGCAAGCTGTTGAGGCTTCCCCGAGGGACCGTCCAAGTACTGGTACGCCTTATCTCCCACGTACACTTCCGTAGCCGGTTCGATCACTGCGGGATACGTATTCCTGCCCGCGATCAGTGTACGGCGCGGCGTAAGTGCGACGACGCTGAATCCGCCAATTACCAGGACCCCGAGTATCAGCAGCCCCGCGACGCGAGTGCGCTCGTTCAGCAACAGCCCCGCGAATAGGGCGATCACCAGCGCGACAATCAGAAGTCCTGCAAAGGTCACGGCCATCATCTCAGATAACCTTCTGCGCCAGCTCCCGGCGCCGGCTCGGCGAAAGCCACGGACTTGACAGTTGAATCGTGAACGCGATCACCGCGGCGAGCACCAGGCCGGTCGGCTGCGGGAACCACCAGAACAGCGACATCGCCCAGCCGACGAACGCGCACCAGGCCGTCGACCACAGGCTCACGCGCACCGGCCGCATCGACTCGCTCAGCCGCCACCATCGCAATACGACGAACAGGAACGCCAGGTAGGCGGCAAACATCGCCGGCGGCATGTTCATGACGCCTTCGCCATAGCCATAAAACGTTTGCATCCACTCATGCCGCTGGCCGAATATCTGCGACGCCACCGAATCGTTCGGGCCGGGCGCGAAGTCATTCGACGACGGAAGCCGCACATACATCGACTGCGCCACGGCCCAGGAGACCAGGCCCACCAAGGCCCCAAGCAGCAGTTGCATAAACCGCATCGGCGCATGATCCTCGATCCGCGCCTCGGCGAGCTGCCCGGGGACCATCAGCGCCCAACTGGCGAACGTCGCCGTCGTGGCCATCCAGAGCGTCAGTTCCATTGGCATGGCCGGGGCGAGCACCATGCAGGCCAGGAACGAAGCCACCGGCGCCACAATGCCCGCCGCAAGCATCGAGCCGATCACCGAGCTCGCTCGATCGCGCAGCGACGTCGCCAACAGCTCCTGCTGAGCCGCTTGCCGCCAGCCTGCCGTGCCGCGCCGCTTCCACGGCGCCCGCGTCGTCTTTGCGGAGTGAGCGATGGTCACCATTTCGCTGGACGTGTCAGACGTGGCCGACGCACGGTTCGCAAGTTGCGCAGCATTCCCCTCCTGCGGCCCGGCTGGCGGGGCGGATTGCCGAACGCCCGCCTGCTGGGCTTCGGGCGCATCGGTCGACATCCGCACGAACACGCGCACCACCATGTAGACCATGTAGGCGGCGAAACCCATGCCGATCAGCACAAACCACACCGGCCACAGCATGCCGAAGACAACGACGCAGAACACCGCGAATGCGATCCGACCGGTGATCGACCATGACTCGTAGTTCAAATCTCTCCGCAGCGCGTGCCAGGCGGTGACGAATGCCGTGCGGACCGGTTCCGGGTCGCGGTGGAAAAACGCGGCTAAGCCTTCGTGTTTCCGCGGCCGCTGCTGAAATGGAAACTGCGTGCCCGCGAACTGGTCGATCTCGGCCGCCGCCTGAAACGATCGCGGCATACGCGGCGTCGCCGAATCGCCGCCCCCGTCACCGTCCGCCGGTCCAACCGCCACTCCGCGCAGCCGCGCCATCATCTCCGCAGCGCTGTTGATCCGCCGCTCCGGATCCTTGGCCATGGCGCCTTCGACCACGGCGCGGAACGGCTCGCACAGCTTTTCAAGGTTCGGCTCCGCGGTGAGGTGCTTCATCAGCACCTCGCCGACGCTCTCGCCCTCGAACGGCACGCGGCCAGTGAGCATCTCATACAGGATGATGCCGAGTGCGTAGGCGTCGATCTCACGGCCATACCGGCCGTTGGCGATCTCCGGCGCCATGTAATGAACGGTGCCGACGCTCTCAGTCTGCCCGCTCCGGCGGCTGCAGGAGATGAATTTCGACAGGCCGTAGTCGCCGATCTTCACGACGCCGTCGTCGAGAAAGATGTTGGCGGGCTTCAGGTCGCGGTGGACGATGCCATGGTCGTGCAGGTATGCCACCGCTGAGCAAATCCCCTCGAACCATTTGAGCGCCACCTCCGTCGGCATGCCGTCGGGATAACGCTCGATCTGGTCTTCCAGCGACTCGCCCGAGACGTATTCCATGACGACCCAGCGGTCTTCATGCTCGTCGGTCCGAATGTCGTACAGCGCGACCAGGTTAGGGTGTTTGAGATTCAAACAGTGTGTCACGCCGCGGAGCTCGACCTCCAGGTTCCGCCGGATGAGCTTCAGCGCAACTTCCTTGCCGGCGTCGCTGACCGCGAAGTACACCTCGCCAAACCCGCCGCGCCCCACGCCGCGCTTGATCGTGTACCCCTCCAGCGGCCGCGAGCCGCTCGGATAGGTGAATCGCATCGGCGTCTTCACCTGCAGAGCCTGCTCAGATTCAGCGGGCGAGGTATTCATGTCGAGAAGGGCGGCCATCTTACGTGGGTTTCCAAACGCTTAGGTCGCAGGTCATTGAGCCCCCGGTCACTGACCGGGGGCTAAGTGGCGAAAGTACCTTTATTTCGCCCCATTGTAGCCGAGATTGGCGGCTACTTCAGATCTCCTCCAAGCTTAACGCAAACTCTTCGCTTTCAATCCGGCAGTCGCCGGCGACCGACGCCTGGCCGATGCAGGTCTGCCCGTCGATCTCCACCGGCGAATGCGTCCGGCACATTAAGTCCTCGCCGCGGCGGAACAGCACCAGGTCGCTTGCCCAGGCGCGACACCGCACGTGGCTGTGAGCCTGCGGCCCCAGGATGCAGCTTTCGCTCATTAGGACGATTCCATCCACCGCAGGTTCCGTCCGATGATGCGAATTTATTTCGAGCACTGCCGTCGCGCTCAGGGCGTGCGGCTTGCGGAAGGTGATTTGTACGCCGTCGCCCAGCTTGATGATCGCCTTATCCCGCAGCACCGTCGGCTCTGCGATCGGCTTGCCATCCACGGCCGTGCGATGCAGGGGCGTAAGCACATAGGCCTCGCGATCGCGGCGAATGACGGCATGGCGTCGCGACAGGTCCCCCAGAATGGGGATGTCGACGCTGCCGTCCGGTGAAGGCTGGCCCAGCACGATTTCGTCACCCAGGCAGATGAGAAAGGCGCCGACCGAGTCGATCCACGCGACGACGCGCTTGCCGAGTTTTCGCTCGCTCACGGTGTCCGCCTGGCCGTTGCGGGCCTTGTGCCGGGTGCTCGCGGCGGGTGATCCAAAATTCGCATGCTGCCACGGCCGCCGCCGGGCACGTGCCGCCGGCGAGGGGTAGTGAGCCAGCGTCACATCCATCCCCACCGCCTGCCACGCCCTCTGGCGGGCCTTCAGGGCCGCCGAGTGCTGTGGAGCCAATTCTAACAAGGCTTCGGCCGTCTTGAGGGCCGCATTCCAGTCGGAAGCCGCCAGGGCTGCGTGCAGCTCGGCGTCGAGCGCGAGCTGCCGGCTGGCGGCGTCGCGAACACTTGCGAGCCGCTCGTCCAGATACGTCCCGATGCGGCCCGCTCCACTTGCCGGGAGCAGCCGCCGGGCCTGGTCGAGCGACTCAAT
>DASVCM010000165.1:0-2203 GCA_036381635.1 Lacipirellula sp. | reverse complement strand
GGTGCTCGGCGTGCCGGTGCAGAGCAAAGCGCTCAACGGCCTCGACTCGCTGCTGTCGATCGTGCAGATGCCCGCCGGCGTGCCGGTGGGGGCGCTCGCCATCGGCACGGCCGGCGCCCGCAACGCCGGGCTGCTGGCCGTCCGCATTCTTGCCGCGACGCGACCGGAACTGCGTGAGAAGCTCCGTCAATTTAACGAGAAGCAAACCGCCGACGTGCGGAGCCAGTCGCTCGATTGAATTCCATCGGCCGGAACCCTGTCACCCCGAGGTCCGCCGAGGGGTCCGGCCCGAGTACACAACGCGGACCCCTCGGCGGACCTCGGGGTGACCACTACTGGCCTTTGCATGAGAACGTCAACCGCCACCGCCGACGCCGCGCCGATTCTCCCCGGCGCTATGCTGGGCGTGCTGGGCAGCGGCCAGCTTGGCCGGATGTTCGCGATGGCGGCCGCCCGGCTCGGTTATCGCGTGCACGTCTTCGCCCCCGAACCGGACGCGCCCGCCGCCGATGTGGCCTACCGCCAAACCGTGGCGGCGTTCGATGACGCTGACGCGATTGCCGAGTTCGCCCGCTCGGTTGATGTCGTCACCTTTGAGTTCGAGAACATCCCCGTTTCCGCTGCCGAGATTGTGGCGGGTTACTGCCCGGTGCGGCCGTCGGGTTTGGTGCTTCATACCTGCCAGGACCGACTCCGCGAGAAGGGCTTTCTTCGCAAAGCAGGCGTGCCCGTAACGCCGTTCGCGGAAGCGACCACAGAGCAGCAACTGCAAGCCGCGCTCGCCGAGCTTGGCACGCCGGCCGTGCTGAAGACCGCGGCCTGGGGTTACGACGGCAAAGGCCAGACGCTCGTCCGCAATGAGGCCGACGCCCGGGCCGCATGGCAAGCCCTCGGTGGTTCGCCCGCCATTCTCGAAGGCTGGATCGATTTTGACTGCGAACTGTCGATGCTCGCCGCCCGCTCGCCTAGCGGCGAGGAGGCCTTCTTCGGTCCCATCGCCAACGACCACGCCCATCACATTCTCGACGTCTCGGTCTACCCGCGGGCCGACCTGGTGAAGCATTACGACGCCGCTCGCGAGATCGTCGGCGCCATCCTCCGCGAGCTCGACGTGGTCGGCCTGATCTGCGTCGAGTTCTTCCTCACCCGCGACGGGCGGCTGCTGGTGAACGAGATCGCCCCGCGGCCGCACAACTCGGGGCACCTGACGATCGACGCCTGCGCGTGCTCGCAGTTCGAGCAGCAAGTGCGGGCCGTGTGCAATCTGCCGCTGGGGTCGTTCGCGATGCTGCCGCCCGCGGCGGCGATGGCGAATTTGCTAGGCGACGTGTGGCAAGCCGGCGAGCCGAAGTGGGAGCGGGTGCTGGCCGACGAGCGGCTGCGGCTTCACCTGTACGGCAAGATGGAGGCCCGCCCCGGGCGGAAGATGGGGCATCTAACGGCGCTGGCCGCCAACACGGAACAGGCGGCGCAGCTTGTGCGCGATGCCCGGGCGTCGCTTATGAGTTAAGCGGGTCTGCCAACTCCCAATAAAAGCCACTGGCTCCGCCGGTGGACGCCTCAGAGCAGTTGAACTACGCGGGATGTCGTCCCCCGGCGGAGCCGGGGGCTTTCAAGGATTAAATCGCAGGCGTCTTCCATTACGGGTATAATGCCCCCATGGCCCGCCGCCCGATTCTTTTGCTGTCGCTTTTTCTGCTCGGCGCCGCCGTCGTGCAGGCGGCGGTCGTCTCGCTCAGGGATGACACGCCACGGCAGAAGGGCGAAGTCTGCACCGCTTGCGGACCCATTCGATAAGTGTAGTCCTCTCGCTCCGCGAGAGGGGATATCATCTCGATCTCGCGGAGCGAGATGACTACACTAAGCGCAGCTCGGCCCAGCAGGTTGGGTCTTCTTCGTACGGCAGCTCCGGCCCTGTCGAGAATGTCTGCAGGCCGCGTTCGCGATCGAGTAACGCGTAGGTGAATCCCAGCCGTGGCTGTTGCGCCGGGTCGTAACCGCCCAGTGCGTCCGTTGGTGCGAACGCCCAGAGCGTGTAGCCGCTGCCGCTAGCTTTGCCGCGAGCAACGAGCTCCCGCGGCCGCACGGGACGAGCATTCTCGCGGGCCCGGTTGATCAGCAGTTGATCGGCCATCGCCTGGTCGCCCGCCGAGCCGCCGCCGCGCGGCAGGAAGATGAACCGATGGGCGAACCGCCCCGCGCG
>DASVCM010000164.1:0-7670 GCA_036381635.1 Lacipirellula sp. | reverse complement strand
TGGTGGCGCTATTGCTGCCGGCCGTGCAGGCGGCGAGGGAGGCGGCGCGGCGGATGCAGTGCGCAAACAACAGTAAGCAGATTGCGCTGGCCATGTTGAACTACGAGGATACCAATAAATCGTTGCCCGGCGGCTCGAGTTACGACTGGTGGGGACCGGGCGGGCCGAGCACGAAAGACGACTTTTCGCGGTGGACGACCACCGTGATGCCGTTCATGGAACTGCAAACGGTCGTTGCCCAACTGGATATGAAGGTTCCGATGCGATCCCCCAGGAACGCTGACCTCGTCAGAGATATAACGCTTCCGGTTTTTATCTGCCCGTCGGACCCCCAGGCCTCGTCGCCGATCCTCGTAAATCGCGTAAATAGCGGCGACAATCCGCCGGTGAGCCAGGGCTTGTGGTACACAGCGTCGATGGGACCAACCATTCCAGATCAATGTCGGCTTGTTCCCGAGACCTTGCCGCCGTTAGAAGCGGCTCAATTCTGCATGGGCACTGATTACGGCAGCTACCTGCGGAACAACGCCGGAGCACATGCCCCTCGGTTTAAGTCGAAGTGTTACGCAGGCGGCTATTGCCCGGACATGGACATGTGCACCGGCGCCGTGTGCCGTACGCTCATTGGCATCGAGCTGCGACGGATTACCGACGGTGCATCGAACACGGTTCTGATCGGCGAGACGCTACCCACTCACACCTGGCACAACTGCCTGTTCTGCGAGAATTTCAACGTTTCCTCGACGTCGGTTCCGCTGAACACGATGCTAAGCGACGTCCTCGACCTCGAAGGCAATATCGACAACCCAGACGTCGAGCACCCGGAAGCCGGCGGCTATAAAAGCTTGCATCCAGGCGGGGTCCACCTGACCTATGTGGATGGAAGCGTCCATTTTGTCTCTGAGACCGTCAGCGCGGAGATTGTCCGCGCTTATGGCTCCAAGGCAGGTGGGGAATTGGTTCCAAGTCTGCAGGAGTAATCTACGAAATCCAAGTGGTCGCCAAGCTCGAAGTGAAGTCCGAGGAAGTTTGAAAATGTTAGCAAGAACGCTCGCCACGTTCGCAGTGACGCTGCTGTTGCTCTTGGTAGGCTGCAACAGCGGCCATGAAGGCCTGATTCCCGTTAGTGGAACCGTGACATTCGACGGAGCGGCGCCGCCCAAGTCGGGCATGGTGCAGTTTCTGCCGCTGGAAACGCCGCCGGGCGGCATTCAGCGAACGGCCTTCGGACAGTTCAATGCCGACGGGCAGTACTCGGCCACGTCTTTCTCGCCGGGCGACGGGCTCTATCCCGGCAAGTACGAGGTGAGGGTCGTCTGTAACAAACCGCAATCGGGTTCCAGCAAGGCGGACTCATTGCAAAGAGACTCGCACGTCGCCGAGGGCTATGAGGGGACGGAGCTAGTCGTCGAGGCTGGGGCCGACGAGATCACGCTAGACCTGGATGTGCCGTTAAACAAGAGCTAGCGCTAGAGCCGCTCCGGAATGGACGATTGCGCGTGAACGAACGTATTTCCATCGTGAGTCGACGGCAGACGGCGCTATTGATTGCGCTGGCAGTGATGGCCGGCGGCGCTGCGCCATGGACTTATGCCGCCAACGACGTCGCCGGCGAGTTGATTACGTTCAACGACAACGGCGCCTGGTCGTGGTTCGAGGATGAGCGGGCGATTGTCGATACGGCGGCCGGGAAGATTATTGTCAGTTCAGTGGCGGCCGCGGCGGGCGCCGGCGGCGCTTCGCGCAGCGGCGACGTCGACGTGGCCGCCTACGACCTTGCCACCGGCGCGGTTACGCAGTTCGTCCTCAACGAAAACCTCCAAGTCGACGATCACAACTCGGCGGCGTTGTGGCGGCGGCCCGATGGCCGCTACCTGGCCATGTACTCGCGGCACGGCAGCGATGCGTTCACGCGGTGGCGGATTTCGACCCATTCTGGCGACATTTCGAGCTGGGGCCCCGAGCAGACATTTAACAACGGCGCCGGCACGACGTACTCGAACCTTCATTATCTGCCCAATGACAACGGCGGGGCAGGGCGGCTCTATAACTTCACCCGCACGATCGGATTTGATCCGAACATTCTGGTCTCCAGCGATCTCGGCGATACCTGGTCGTATGGCGGCCGGCTGCTGCAGGAAGGCGATGCCAGCGACCGGCCCTATCTACGGTACTTCTCCGACGGAGAGAAGGTCCACCTGATCGCCACAGAGCAGCATCCGCGTGACTTCGATAACAGTATCTACCATGCCTATGTGCAGGACGGCGTTCTGTACAGCTCGACGGGCTCCCGTGTCGACGGCAATCTTTTCGACGCCGGCGCCGCCGAACCGGAGGACCTCACGCCGATCTTCACGACCGGCACATCGGTCGGCGGAGCCGTCATGCGGCATGGCTGGACTCTCGACGTAGCCATCGACGACGCCGGCCTGCCTTACGCCGTGTTCCAGATGCGCGCCGATAACAGCAGTCTCGATCACCGGTTCTTCTACGCACGCTTCGACGGCAGCGTCTGGAGTGTCAACGAGCTGGCCAAGGCCGGCGGCTATCTGTACGCCAGTGAAAACGACTACACCGGGCTGGCGGCGCTCGATCCGCACGATCCCAATCGCCTGTTCATCTCGACGAAGATCGATCCGCGCACGCAAGTGACGATGCCGCGGTACGAGATTTTCGAGGGCGTTACCACCAACGGCGGAGCCGACTGGACCTGGGCGCCGATTACCTACAACTCGACGGCTGATAATCTGCGGCCGATCGTGCCGCGGTGGGACGACGAGCACACGGCCCTGTTGTGGATGCGCGGCAACTACTCCACCTATACGAACTACGACCTGGCGATCGTCGGACTGACGGAGATCACGCCGCTCGTGGAGACTTCGGTGGCGGACCTGAATGGCGACGGCGCGGTCGACGTCGGCGACTTTACGCTGTACTTCACCGGATTGCACGCCGACCTCGACGGCCTCACGCCGGAAGAAGCCTACATGCTGGGCGACATGAACGGCGACTTCGCCAACAACTATGAAGACTTTGTGATATTTCGGGAGGCGTATGACGCGGCGCTGGGGGCGGGCTCCTTTGTCGCGACCTTTCAAGTGCCCGAAGGCGCTGCGATGGAAGCGTTTGTCTCCGGCGTCGGCGGTCTTTTGTTCGTTCGCGGACTCGGGATGAGCTCGCCCGCGCGAGCCAGCGGAATTCAACCTTAACCTTATTTACTTTTCTGCTCTAACCGGCGATCCACCGTCGCCGGCCTGAAAATCGGAGGGTAGGCAACCATGAAGCGTGTGATCGGCATACAACTGAGTCGCGGCCTCGCCGCGATGGCGCTGGCATTGGCAAGCGGAGTGCTCATGCACGGTACAGCGGCCCGTGCCGCCGGGCTGAACTATGTGGACGCGGACGATGTTTTCCTTGTGAACATCGCCCCGGCAGCCGGCGGCCCGCTCAGCGACGCGGTGAATACGACTGCGGCCGTTGGCGACGACAATAAGTGGGGCTACCGCGCCTTCGGCAATAACGCCAACATCTTCGAATCCGGCGTTGGCAACGAAGACGCACTAACAGGCCCGCCTCCCGAAACCGACGGCGCTCCGGCCCTGGTGCAAACCATTACCGGCCTGAACGCCGGCAGCTCGTACGATCTGTACACGGCCTTCTGGACGAATCCCAATGAGAACTGGAACATCAGCACCGGCACAAGCCTGGGCAACATGACGATTTACAGCTACCGCACGACCGGCACGGGCTTGACGCCGGGGGCGGTGCAGTCGAAGAACGCTCGCGGATCGGCCTGGGACACGCCGCCGGTTATGTTCACCGAAGGCGGCCGCGTGCTGCTGCTGGGCAAAGCCGGCACGGCCGTGGCCAACGGCAGCGGCGAGGTGCAGGTGTTTATCGACGACGTGGCGCTCGGCGGCTCGCCGACGCGCCGCTCGTGGCTCGACGGGGTGGCCTGGGTCGAAAACCCGACGCCTGCGACCGAAGTGCCAGTTTCGATTGCCGCGACGGTGAATCGGGCGACGGGCAACTTCACGCTCACTAACCCCACGATGCAATCGTTCGACGTCAAGAAGATCGACATTGTTTCGGCCAGCGGCTCGCTCAACTCGACGACCTGGCAATCGATCTCCGGGCCAAACGCTTCCTTCGATGCGGACCCGTGGACGGTCACCGCGCCGCTGGCGCCCTCGACGTACACGACGTTGCTGTCGGAGCAAGAAGCGGCCTCCGGCGCCGGCTCCGGCGGCACGCTCGTGGCAGGCAGCGGCACGCTCAACTTGGGCAATATCTGGCAGCGCAATCCGTTTGAAGACCTTCGCATCGATCTGACGTTCACTGACGACTCGGTTGCGCAGATCTTTCCGACGTTTACCGGCGTCCCGGTCGCCTCCGGCGACTTTGATGGCAACGGCGCGATCAACACGTCTGATTACCAAACGTTGATGACCAACTTGCACGGGAGCCTCGCGGGTCTGACGCTTGCCGAGTCGTATGCCCGCGGCGATATGGTTTCAGACGCCGCGGTTGATTACTACGACTTCGCCGCGTTCCGCACCGCCTACGACGCGGTTAATGGCTCCGGCTCGTTCGCGCAGATGGTTTCACAAATTCCGGAGCCCGCCACGGCGGGAATGTTGTTGATGGCTGGCATCGTTTGTGCTCGATATGTCCGCGGAATGCGGCGGCACTTGGTGATGGCGGGCTTGCTGTGCTGCGTGATGGCGACTTCGTCGCAAGCGCAGGCCGTGCTGAAAATCGACGTCGACTCGCGGGCCGGGGATTCGTCCGCCGGGCCTCCGGGCGACAACACGGTCGCTGGATTTGGTTCGTTCACGCTGACCCCGGCGACGACGGGCGCTCAGCCGAGCTCCACGGCTACGGTGAATGGGTACGACATCACGGTCCTGGCGGTGAATTCGGCGGGCAATCCGCAGCCGGGCATCGACGACCGCGATCGCGGCACGCCCGTCTCGGCCCCGACGCTGAACCAGCTCTACGATGATTTCATCTTCACCGCTGGTGGCGTGGGCGTGGGCGGCGGCATCGATTTGACCGTTCAAGGCGGCGCCTTGCAGCCCAACACGGCGTACGACTTCTCGATGTATTCCTTCGACACAGGCTCGACCGGCGTGACCCGAACGGCCGATTGGCTGGACGGAAATCGCGGGAACGTCCGCTCGTACAGCACTAAGTTCGCTGGAACGAATGAGCCGACGACGGATGATCAGTACAAGTTCACCGGAGTCGCGGTGACCGACGCCAGCGGTCGGCTGTTATTACGAGGCCGAAACACGACGCCCCTGACATCAACCGGCGGCATTCAGCCGGGCGTGTTTGTCAATGGTTTTGAAGTCGCTCCCTTCACTGGCTTGACGCTGGAGGTCAACTCGACGACCGGAGCGGTGCGGCTCTTGAACGAGCAGGCCTCGCCGATCCAACTCAGCTATTACGAGATCGGAAGCGCGTCCGGCGCCCTGAATGCCGCAGCATGGTCGAGCCTCGACGATGGCGAAGGGGGCGATCCCTTCGGAACCGGCTGGGATGAGGCTGGCGGCAGCGACGCAAATATCTTAAGCGAGGGGAACCTTACGTCGATGTTGACCTTGGCCGCCAGCGGCGGGTCGGCGAGCCTCGGCTCGGCGTTTAGCGCCGGAGGTATGCAGGATATCTTCTTCTCCTACGCTGCGCCGGGCGCCCCCACGTTGCGGGGCGGCCTGGTGAAGTACGTTACCGGCGGCGGCGGCGGCAACGCCGACTTCGATGATGACGGCGACGTCGACGGCCGGGACTTTTTGACCTGGCAGCGGGCGCTCGGCTCGACCGTAGCGAATGGTACGGGGGCGGACGGCAGCGGCAATGGCGTGGTCGACGCCGCCGATTTGACGTTGTGGGAAGCGCAGTTCGGCAACGGCGCCGCGACGGCGGTTGCCGCGGCGATTCCCGAGCCGGCTGGTCTCGCACTGGCGGCCGTCGCGGGCCTCGCACTGGCGGCGAGCCGGCGGCGAGTCACATCGCGGTAGGGTTTGGCCCTGTATAGAAAGGTTCGAATCCCGCGGCGCGCCGCGGGCGCTTGTTTGATCCTCGCAGATTGAAAGTTTGATGATTCGATCGAAGTTCAAAGTTGTTGTTAGGCGGTTCGTCGGAGCAAGTTGTGTCTTATGGCAGTGCGCCGTGATGCAAGCCGCTCCGACGGGCGCGATCAGCTACAACCGCGACATTCGGCCGATTCTGTCGGACCGCTGCTTCGCGTGCCATGGCCCGGACGCCGGTACGCGCCAGGCGGATCTGCGTCTGGACACGCAAGAGGGCGCCCATTTGTGGGCGATTATGCCGGGCGATCCCGAGGGGAGCGAGGTGTTCAACCGGATCCGCACGGATGATCCGGACATCCAGATGCCGCCACGCGCGGCGAAGAAGCCGCGGCTGACGCCTGAGGAAGTCGAGCTGATCCGCAAGTGGATCGAGCAGGGCGCCGAGTACGAGACTCACTGGGCGTACATCCCGCCCGAGCGGTGCGAGCCGCCGGCAGTGAAGAATGAAGCGGCCGTTGGCAACGCCGTCGACCGGTTCATTCTGGCGAAGCTCGAAGCGCGAGGGCTGTCGTTCTCGCCGGAGGCGGATCGGGCGACGCTCGCTCGCCGCGTGTACTTCGACTTGACCGGGCTGCCGCCTTCGCTGGAGGAGATCGACGCCTTCCTCGCCGATGAGAGCCCCGACGCTTATGAGAAGCTCGTGGATCGGCTGCTGGCCTCGGAGGCCTATGGCGAGCGGATGGCCTCATGGTGGTTCGACCTGGTGCGGTTCGCCAGCACGGTCGGCTATCACGGCGATCAGGAGCATCGGATCACACCGTATCGCGACTATGTGATCAAATCGTTCAACGAGAACCTGCCGTTCGATCAGTTTACGATTGAACAATTGGCCGGCGATCTGCTGCCGAATCCGACGATGTGGCAGCTCATCGCCAGCGGCTACAACCGGCTGCTGCAGACGACGCACGAGGGAGGCGCTCAGGACGGCGAGTACCGGGCCAAGCACCTGGCGGATCGGGTGCGCAACTTCTCGGAGACGTGGCTCGCGGCGTCGGTTGGTTGCGCCGAGTGCCACGACCATAAGTTCGACCCTTACACGCAAGACGACTTTTACAGTCTCGGGGCGTTCTTCGCCGACGTCGACCATTGGGGTTCGTTCGTGCCGGTCGCCGGGAACACCAACCCCACTGAGCGGCCGCCCGAAATGCTTGCCTGGACGCTTCCGGTCTACCGCGAGATCGTGAAGCTCGACAAGCGGATTGCGAAGCTGGAAAAGTCGCTCGCCGGCAAGCTCGATCCCGACAAGTGGCCCAAACGGCGCGACGAGTTGATCAAGCTTCGGCATCAGCGGCTTGATCTGGAAGCCCAGTTCGAACCGACGATGATCACCCAGGCCGTGGAGCCGCGGCAGGTGAAGATTTTGCCGCGCGGCAACTGGATGGACGACTCCGGCGCGGTGGTTCAGCCGCACGTGCCGCATCATCTGCCGCAAATCGATGTCGAAGGCCGCCGGGCCAATCGGCTTGATTTGGCGAAGTGGACCGTGTCGCCGGAGAATCCGATGACCGCTCGCGTGGTCGCGAACCGTCTCTGGCAGCGATACTTTGGAACGGGGCTTTGCAAGACCGTCATCGA
>DASVCM010000163.1:0-3018 GCA_036381635.1 Lacipirellula sp. | reverse complement strand
AAAACGCCGTGAGTATGCTGAACCGGCCGAAGCCCAGCGCCCGCAGCGTGCCGATTTCCCGCGATCGTGAGGCGATGGCGCCGTACATCGTGTTGGCGACGCCGAACATCGCGCCGAACGTCAGCAGCGTTGCGATCATCTGGCCGAGAAACTTGATCACCGCGCCCGTATCCGCCTGCTCCTTGTAGTACTGCGCTTCGCTGATGGCCTTTAGCGCGATCTGCTCGTCCTTCATGATATGGTCGATAAGCGCCTGTTGGGACGACTTGCTCGCGGCGCGAAACTGCACGCTCGACATGGCGCCGGTCCGATCGGTCACCTGGCCGAGCACGCGCTGGTCGGTCCATACCTCCGATTCCACCGCTCCGCCGCCGGCGTCGAAGAGGCCCACCACGCGGAACCTGGCATTCTGCACGGGAAATTCTTCGCCCAGGCCGAGTCCTTCAAATCGCTCGGCCATCGACCGGCTGACGATCGCCTCGCGCAGCCCCGGCTTGAAGTCGCGGCCTTCGACGAGTTCCATCTCTGAGCGAAGCGCGCGCGACACGGGAATAACGCCGCGAACCGTGACATTCGTCGTGCCGGAGTCGCCGCGGCGGTTGAGGTACGAAATCACAACCAACTCCGGCGCCGCCAGCGGCCGACCCTCTTTGTCGGTGGCAATGCCGGGAAGCGCCATGACTTCACGGGCGTCGGCCTCCATGACGGCGCTGACGGTTTCAGAAGTCGCTCCTTGCCGAAGCACAATGACGTCCAACGGCCCCACGGCCACGTCGAACGTCTTCTGCAGTCCCGCATGGAGCCCGAAGGCGAAGACACTGGCCCATACGACCATTCCTGTGCCGAAGATGGTCATCAACGATCCGACCTTACGCGCGCGCAGGCTACGCAGGTTGTACTTCAAGGGAACCATGTTCGTCGCTCGCCGCCTTGATCAAGGCGCCCGTCTAGACCACCTTCCGCAGACCGTCGATCACCGAGATTCGCGACGCCTGCCAGGCCGGAATAATGCCGCTCAAGAACCCCACGAGCGTCGCCAGGCCGATGCCCGCCAGCGCCGTCGACCAGGGGACGTACAGCCAGCCCCAACCGGTCATGAACTTGCTGAAATCGACGACGGCGAACATCAGCTTGGCGCCCAGCGCGCCCAGCAGTCCGCCGAGCAGCCCAATCAGCACCGATTCGGACAAGAACATTCCCAGCACCGTCGAATGCGAGAACCCGATCGCCTTGAGCAGGGCGATCTCCCGCGTCCGTTCGCGCAGCGACATGGCCATCGTGTTGGCCGCCACGCAGAGCAGCGCAATCACCACGGCGATCGACGTATAGCGAATAAAGCCGCGGATATTTCCCATCATCTCCATGAATTGCTCGCCGAATTCCTTCTCGGTCATCGCATCCACCGGCGCATCGGAACTGGCGAACGTCTCCTCGATTGTCTGCATCAGCGTCGGCATCACGCTGGCCGACGCGGCTCGCAGCATCACGATTCCGGCGTTGCCGGCCGACGGATCGCGCTTTTCCTTCAGCGCCTCGTCCATGTACTGAAAGTGGAACCACAGCATCTCGCGGTCGATTGTCTCCGGGCCGTCGTAAATGCCGCGGAGCGTCAGCTCCAAATTGATTGGATAGATGCTTCCTTTGAGCGGAATCTTGTCGCCGATCTTCCAGCCCTTGTTGCGGGCGATGACCGAGCCGGCGATGCAACCGGTGCGGTCATCCTGCCACGCTTTGAGCTGTTCAGGCGGCACGGTCATTTCCTCGTACACGTCGAACGTGTATTGCGGGTCGGTGCCGAACTGGGCGAAGGGCACTTTGTCGTCGCGATAGGTTCCGCCAAACCATGACATGGGGATCGCACTGCGGACGCCCGGCATCTTGCGAATCCGATCGACGTAGGCGATCGGCAGGCTTCCCGTGAGTCCCTGAACGTGTACGACGCCGATGCGGTGATACTGCTTCGACCGGTCGGCAATGTCCTCCTGGGCGGCGAGGAATGACGACAGGACAACCACGAGGAACAAACTGACGGCAATCGAAGAGCCGGTAAACAGCGAACGGATTTTGTTGCGGAATAGATTGCGGAAGATGATCGGCAAATACTTCATCGCGCCGCCTCCAGCGCCTCGATGTCGGCGTGTACGAATGTGCCCTTCTCCAGGTGCAGAAGCCGCTTCGCGCGGCGGGCCGCCTTCGGGTCGTGCGTGACCATAATGATCGTCGTGCCGTACTGAGCGTTAAGCTGCTCCAGCAGCTCGAGCACCTCCTGGGCGCTGGTCGCATCGAGGTTGCCCGTGGGCTCGTCCGCCAACAGCAGCACCGGGTCGTTTGCCAGCGCCCGCGCGATCGCCACGCGCTGCTCCTGGCCGCCCGAGAGCTGCCGCGGATAGTGGTCGGCACGGTCAGCGAGTCCCACAATCTGCAGCGCCGCGTCGGCGTGCTTCCTCCGCTCGGCCCGCGACAACGGCGTGAGCAGCAGCGGCAGCTCGACATTCTCCTGCGCCGTCAGCACCGGCATCAGGTTATACATCTGGAAGATGAATCCCAGGTTCTCGCTGCGCCACTTCGCCAGCCGGGCCTCGGAGAGCTTGCCGAGATCCTGGCCGTTGACAATCACGCTCCCGGTCGTCGGCCGATCGAGCCCGGCGCACAGATTGAGCAGCGTCGACTTGCCGGAGCCCGAAGGACCCATGATCGCCACGAAATCGCCGCGGGGAATGTGCAGCGTGGTGTTCGTGAGCACGGGAATCTGGATCTTATCCCGATAGAACTCCTTGCTAACGTCCAGGAGTTCCACAACTGCATCGGCGTGATCTGACATGCGCTGTGCCTCTTACTCAGCTACCTTGACTTCGTCCCCATCCGTCAAATCCGCCGGCGGGTCGATCACCAAGCGCTCGCCGCCGATTAGGTCGCCGCTTACTCGGACAAGCCCATCGTGCGCCTCGCCTTCAGTTTTGACGGCCGCCTTCCGCACCCGTCCCTCTTCTAGAACCCAGACATATTTTTCGCCGCCCG
>DASVCM010000162.1:0-2439 GCA_036381635.1 Lacipirellula sp. | reverse complement strand
GGCCCTGCCTGCCGATCGCGTGGCGGTGATTTCCGGTTGGCTGCTCGTGGGCGCGGGACTAATCGTCGGCCTGTTCGGCGTCCGCCGGTTTCTCGCCATGCGCCGGCGGATTCGGCAAGCCGCGCCGTAGCGTCTCAGGACCGTCATTCTGAGCGCCGCGAAGAATCTGGACGCACCAGTCAAACGCTCCGCCAGCTCCTTCGCTTCGCTCAGGACGACGGATGTTGGTCGAGTGCATAGAAACTCCCTACAAGTTTCATCGCTGCGGATGCTATCAGCTAGCAGAGAATCGCGAGTGAAAAATGACAAATTCTTAGGCCAGTGCCGCCTGCTTGCGAAACGGCCGATAGTGATTCTTAATCGGAGCAATGCTTGCTCACGTTGTTGGATCGCTAGCAGGAGTTCAGCATGCGCGCCGGCCGGTGCAACGCGCTACGCGCGTTCGTCCTCATCGGACCTTGTATCTTCGCGGCCAGTTCCAGAGCTTACGGGCAGTCTTATGTGAACGCCGAACCGACCCTCGCCGATTCGGAATTCGACGCCGCCAGCGCCGACTACCAGGCCCTAGTCGCGCGGCTCGAGGCGGCGGAGACGCGGATCGAACAACTGGAGAGCCAGCCCGTGGCGTCGTACGGCGCGCCGATGGCCGCGCCTCACGCCGACGGCAGTCCGCGCGTGCCCGCTGCCGAACAGCGCGTTGCCGCGGTGGAAGAATTCGTTTGCCCTGCCGAGACCCCTGAGTTTCCGACGGCCAGGCTCACCGGATTTTTGCATCTGGACGCCGGGAACTTCGATCAGGACGCCGCAAATGCTGCTTCCCTGGGCGACATTCAAAACGGCGTCGGCTTCCGCCGCGCTCGACTGCAGGCCGTCGGCAACGTTGCGGAGTTCACCGCCTACTCGATCGAAATGGACTTCGCCAGCGTCGGCCGGCCCAGCTTTATGGACGTGTGGGGCGAGCAGCAGCGCGTGCCGCTATTTGGCAACGTCCGCATTGGCCATTACCGCCAGCCGACGTCGATGACCTCGCTCACGTCGATCCGCCAGCTCGAGTTCCTGGAGCGGTCGCTTCCGTTCCAGGCGTTCGATCCGTTCCGCCGCGTCGGCGTCATGGCTTACGACAATTCGGTCGACCAGATGTGGTCGTGGGCCTACGGCGCATATCGCACGGGCGGCTTCGACAACGCGCCGCTGGGCGACAGCCGCTTCGCCACGGATATCGGCGACAACGGCGGCGCCTCGTTCGCCGGCCGGCTCACGCATTTGTTGTATTACGACGAGGCCAGCGCGGGGCGCTACCTGCTGCACGTCGGCGGCCACTACAACTACAGCCGGCTCACCGGCAGCAGCAACAACGACCCCTTCTACCAGGCGCGCACCATTCCGGAATTTTTCGTCGGCGATCCCGGCGGCGGCGGGCTCACGTCCGAAGGTACGCCGTTCTTCGCCGATACCGGCCGCCTGCCGGCCGATCAGTTCAACTTCTACGGCCTGCAGCTTGCCGGACAGTACGGCCCCGCGCACTTCCAGACGGAGTACATGGGGACCACAGTCGATCAGATCGGCGCGTCGACCGTCTATTACGACGGCGCCTACGCGCAAGTCGGCTACTTCCTCACCGGCGAGAATCGCACCTACAACCGCACCTGGGGCGTGTTCGACCGCGTGACGCCTTACCGGGATTTCTTTTCGCTGGGCCGTCACTGCGGTTTCTGCGGCTGGGGCGCCTGGGAAGCGACCGCCCGCTGGAGCTATGTCGATCTCCGCGACGCCGACGCGGCTCCGATCGGCTTCGCCGCCGGGCCGCCGGCCTCGCCAAATCCCGGCCGGGTCGACAATACGACGCTCGGCATGAACTGGCACTGGAACTCGTACACCAAGCTGCAATTCAACTGGATCCACTCATTCCTCGACAACGCCGCGGGCGACAGCGACTGCGACATCTACTGCGGCCGGTTCCAAATTGAGTTCTGACCGCCTCCTGAATAACGGCAATGTCCAACTGTCGAGCCTTGTGCGTTAGGATAGGAATCATCGCCTTCGCACAGACTTTGCTTCAGTCGACCGTTACTCATGTCGCCGAACGAACCCAACAGCGTCACCCGCAGGCAACTTTTGCAGGACGCAGCCGCGGCCGGGCTGATCGCCGCGAGCTCGGCAGGCCATGTGCTTGGCGCCCCGCGAAGCGGCAACCGGGTTCTGCAAGAAAACCAACGTCCCGGCACGCGCGACTGGATGCTTGCCAAGACGCAGGTCGAACCGAAGTCGCGCTATCGCTCGCCGTGGATCGAGGGCTACTGTTCGCACCGATCGGTCCGCGCTGGCGATGCGATCACGTTTCACGTCAGCACGAACCCGAAATCTCCCTTCACGATCGACGTCTACCGCAGCGGCTACTACGGCGGCGACGGCGGGCGACTGGTGAAGCAACTGGGCGAG
>DASVCM010000161.1:0-2607 GCA_036381635.1 Lacipirellula sp. | reverse complement strand
GCCGTAGATCGCCACGCGGTCGGGCCGCTCATGAATTCGCGGCGTGAGCACGACGTCTTTCTTAGCGCCGATCGTGAGAGCGCCCAGCGGTTTGCCAGCCCGCTGCCGCTCGATCTTCTCGTTCGAGAGTAAAAACGCCGCGACCGACTCGCGTTTCTCCGTGAGCGGCTGCGGCGCCAGCCGCACTTCAGCCGCCGCATCGATGGCGTCCACCATTTTCCGCGTCGGCAGCGTGCAGCCAAACCGGTCGGCAATCCGCTGCGCCGTCTGCGGCGTCATCGGGACGCGAACAAAATCCTCGTCACTGCCGACGGCGAGATAGTCCGGCATTACCTCAATCGTGCCGCGCATTTCGCCCGCCGCGATCGACACGGATTTGAACCGACGCAGGAAGTCAGGGATGTTGCCGCTGCTGATCTCTCGGAGAACGGCGGCCTCGCGCTCGTCGCGGTTCATGCCGGCAACGCGAAGCATCAACTCCTTGCCGCCCACCGCATCCGCCGGACGCTGCGGCATTTCTCTCACTTGAAGGGCGAAGCCAGGGGGCGAATTGCCGCTCCACGCAATCCAAGCAACGGCCAGAAGCAGCACTTTCCGAGGCATCGATAGCCGCCGACGTGAGGGAGGCTATATCCTACCACGTCAGTTCGGTTCATCGGCACGTCGAGATGTGCAGTAAAAAGGCCGCCGCGAAGTCGTGTCGACTCACACGGCGGCCCGGGGGCTTGGCCCTTTCCATTTGGCACCCGGTCAGTGACCGGGGGCCAAGCGTGAAACTCGATTACAAATCGATCGAAATCTTCTCCTCTTGCGCCGCCAGCCGCAGCTTGTTCAGCGCTCGGGCCTCGATCTGCCGAATCCGCTCCTTCGTCACGCCCATCTCGGCGCCGACCTCTTTCCAGGTCAGCGGCTCGCGCTCGTGATTGAGGCCGAACCGGCCGATGATGATCTGCTGCTCGCGCTCGTCCAGCTTCTGCAAAATCCGCTGGATCTTCTCCAGCCGATCGCTCTGAGCGCGCTCGTCGACCATCGGGTTGCCGCGCTCTTCCTGCGTCGCCGCGAACAGCTCGTCGTAGCTTGTGCGGAACCGGTCCCGCTGGCGGTACTCGCCGGGGATCGTGCGGGCGAAGTTCTTCATGATCGCCCAGCTCGCGTACGTGCTGAACTTGTTGCCGCGGGCGTAGTCGAACTTCTCCACCGCCCGCAAGAGCGAAACGTTGCCGTCGCTCACGAGCTCGAAGAAGTTCTGATCGGGCGTCACATGCCGCTTGGCGATCGACACCACCAGCCGCAGATTCGCCTTGGCGATCTGGTTCTTGGTGTCGACAATCTGCTCGTACAGTTCCTCGATCTCGTCCATGAGCTGCGCCTTCGGCTGATCGGGATCCAGCTCCTCGCGGAGCCGCGCGGCCTTGAACTTCAGGTAGTTGTACTTGCGGAACAGGTGCTGCTCCTGCTCGCGGGTGAGCAGGGGCATCTCGTACAGGCTCGCCAGGTACGGCGGCAGCCCCGACGGTCGGCGCGGCTTGCGCGTGGGCGTCTCGGCCTCCGGCATGTCGCCGAGAATCGCCGCGTCGGCGCCCTTGCGGCGGAACCGCGGGTTGTCGATGAAGTCCAGCGGCAGCTCCATGATCTTCTCGGCGCGCACTTCGTTGATCACGCGATAGATCGTGGTCTTCGTCCGGTTGTAGTCGCTGCACAGCTTGTCCACGCTCGCGCCGCGCTTGTACGCCTCGTACACGTTGTGCTTCTGCGACTCGGTCAGCGGACCGCCGAGCACCGGGAAGATCGCCGTCTCCGGATGATCCAGATCGTACTGCCGCAGCGCCGCGCGGATCGTCTCCACGCTGCGCCCGCTGCGCTCGGCCAGCCGGCGGGCAATCTCCGCCTGGCCGCCGCCGTTGGCGGCTAGCTCCCTGGCCTGCTCGATCAGCTCCTGCCGCTGCTCGTCGCTCAACTGGCTGAACCGCGCGCCGCGCTCCACGCGCTCGGCGTTGTTGCGAACAAATCGGTCAACGCTCGAACGGAGGAAGCCGACGCGCTTACGGCCGTCAAACACCAGCCGGCGGCTCACCAGCCCCAGCTCGCGCCACCGCGAGATGGTTTTGGTCGACACATTGAACTGCCGGGCCAGCTCCTCGACCGTAAAGACCTGCTCGCCCATGGCGTCGGCCGGCAGCTCCGCGGCGTCCGACAGATCTTCCACCAGCAGGCGGAGATCGTGGACCAGATCGCGGCCCGGAATCTTCGACTTACCGGCCGGCAGACCCTCGTCGGGCCCGAGGTGCTGAAGCACCTGGGTCGGTTGATAGGTCTCGGCAACGTCGACGCTGGCGATCAGCCGCTCCGCGGCGTCGATCCGCGCCAAAAGCTGCTCGCGGGAAGCGTCTTGGCGTTGGCGGTCGCGAATCTCGCGGACCAACGGGCTCTTGTAGTCAATATGCATGGTACACCTCTTCTCGACCCTTCCTGACTGACGAGCACGTGGCGTTCCCTGCGATTCATTCGCCCACGCGGCAGTTATCTCGGTGTCGCAAGCTCCTTTACGGTGAGTAATGAGTCGGTATCGGCGCCTCGTGCGGACTGGTCGCTTTAGCGACCAGTCCA
>DASVCM010000160.1:0-12322 GCA_036381635.1 Lacipirellula sp. | reverse complement strand
CCCTGTCGCAGCCAAAGTCGAGACGCGAGAGGCGGGCGAGAGCCGAAACGATGCTAGCGGAGCGCCGCATGTTGGGCAGCTTGCGCGGCGGCGTTCTCCCAATCAACCGCCGGCCAGAGAAGAACGCGGCCATCGCGGCCGCTGGTCAGCACCGACTGGCCGTCGGGCGAGAAGCACGCCGAGGCGACTTCCTCGCTATGCCCATCGAGCGTGAGGATTTCTTTCCCCGTGCGGGCGTCCCACAGTTTGGCGGCGTTGTCTTCACTCCCCGTGACGGCCCGGGTTCCATCGGGCGAAAGCGCCACGCTGGTGATCGCGCCCGTATGTCCGGCGAGCGTCTGCAGCCTCTCGCCGGTGACGACGTCCCACACGGCCGCGGTATTGTCGTCGCTACCGGTGATTGCCAGCGGCGCCTCGGCCGCGAACGCGCAGCAGCGAACGGCCCACTTATGCCCGGCGAGCGTGTGGAGGGTCTTGCCGGTGGCGGCGTCAATGATCTTCGCCGTCTTGTCGCTGCCCGCGGTCAGCATCCGTGTGCCGTCCGTTGAGAAGCACGCTTGGCGAATCGCCCCATTGTGCGGCCGCAAGACCGGATCCAGCGGCTTTCCGTCCGCGGCGTTCCACAAGCGCACCGTGCCGTCGTCGCTTGCCGTGAGGATGCGACTGCCGTCCGGCGAGAAGCACGCGCTGTTGACGTACCCTTCGTGAACGCCGTCGAGCTTCAGCAGCACGTTGCCCGTGGCGACGTCCCAAACTTTCGCCGAGCGATCCCAACTGCCTGTCACCACCCGGGCGCCGTCCGGCGAAATGTCGGCGGAGTTCACGACTCCGTGCGGGCTGAAGCGCACGACGAGCTCCCGTGTGGCGACGTCGTACAGCCGGGCGTCGTTGCCGCCGATCGACAAGAGCTGATCTCCGGCGGGCGCGAAGCGCGCGGCCCACACCAACCCGCCGCCGTCGCCCAGATCGAGCCACGAGCGTGTTCGGCCGGCGCCGTTGTCGCCTCCAAGTTCTTCGCCCGTCGCGAGGTTCCACACGCGCACTGTGCCGTCCGCCGCGCATGCGGCCGCGATGTACCGGCCGTCGCGCGACATGTCGATCGAGGAAAAGGCCGTTCCCGCCTTACGCGACTCGATCGTGCGCAACTGGCGCGCTTCGGCCAGCGACCACACGCGCAGCTTGCCGTCGTCGCAGCAGGTCAGCGCCAAGCGGCCGTCTTCGCTGACGGCCACGTCGGCCACCCAATTCGGATGTTTGAGGATGCCGCCGGCGATCTCGCGACCCGTTGTAACATTCCACTGTCCGCACGTATTGTCGCCGCTGGAGGTGACCAGCCGCGCGCCGCCGTCAACGAACTCCATCGCCGTAATTTGCCGGCTGTGGCCGCGCAACCATTCGCCGCCGGTCCATTTCTCGGTCGCAGGGTCGTACCGCCACAGCCTGCAGACGCCGCGGTAGTCGCCGGTGGCGAGCACTCTTCCTCCAGGCGCGAACCGCACCGCCGAGACCTCGGCTTCGTGGCCGCTCAGCGTCGCCAGCTTTTCGCCGCTGGCGGCGTCCCAAATCTGCGCGGCATTGTCGGCCCCGCCGGTGGCAATCAGTTTGCCGTCTTCGGCAATGTCGAGCGCCGACAGGTAACCCGTGCCGTCTAACTTGAGGATCTCCCCGCCGGAAGCCACGTCCCACACGCGCACGGTCCCGTCGCCGGCGCCAGTCGCCAGCCGCGTGCCGTCGGGGAAGAACACGGCCGAGGAAACCAGGAAGTCGTGCCCCTCGCGGAACCACTGCAGCCGCTCGAGCGACCGCGCGTCCCAGAGTGAAGCCGTTCGGTCGCGTCCGGCGGTAACGATTTTCGAGCCGTCGCGCGAGAAGCGCGCCGAGAGCACGGCCTCGGGCAACCCGCCGGACTCGACGGTGAACTGCCGCGCCTCGGCGTTCATCTTCGGGTCCCACAGCTTCACCCGCCCGTCGCGCCCCGCGGTGAGCAGCAGCTTGCCGTCCGGCGAAAACGAGCACGCCCGCACGTGGCTTGCGTGGCCGCGAAGCTGGTTCACTGGCTCGCCTGTGGCGAGGTTCCAAACGGTCGCCACGTTATCCTGCCCGCCAGTGGCAAGCGATTTGCCGTCGGGCGAGAACGCAAGCGTCCGCACGGGCCCGCGATGACCCAGAAGTTCGACAACATTTCCCGCCGGATCGGGCTCGCCATCGAGCCGGCGTTCTAGATTAGCGCCCAGTTGCTCGACTGGCGGCCACAGCAGCACCCGACCGTCGTAGCCGGCCGTAGCGATCCGCTCGCCGCTGGGCGAAAACTTCGCCGCGTATACCGGGCCGCGATGCCGCGTGAACTCCAGGCCCCGCACGAAGTCGCCGGGCCGCAGCTTCGGGTTCTCGCGACGCTCCTCCTCGGTGCAGGGCCGCCAGACGATCGCCTTGCCGTCCTGCCCGGCGGTCACCAGTTGCTTGCCGTCAGGCGAAAACTCGGCGGACCACACCCACCAGCTGTGCCCCAGCAGCACCTGCTGCGTCTTGCCCGTGGCGAGATTCCATAGGCGCGCCGTGTTGTCGTAGCCACTCGAGAGGAGCCAGCGACCGTCGCGCGAGAACCGCACGCTGAGCACGGCGTCGGTATGCCCGTCAAGCTTCGCGATCAGCTCGCCGTCGGCTGCTCGATAAATGTGAACGCTGCCGTCGCTGCCGCCGGCCGCCAGACGCTTGCCGGTCGGATCGTAGGCGACGGCGTGCACATACTGACCTTGCCGCATCTGGTGCTCGCGCTCGCCTGTGCGGCGGTTCCAAATGACGGCCTTTCCTTCCCAATCGCCGGTGGCGAAGTGAACGCCGTCCGGCGAGAACGCCGCTGCATCGAACGGCGCAGCGCCCTGCCACGTCTCATCGCTCAGATTGCACAGGTACTCGAGGCGGCCCCACTCCCAGTTACGAAGCTCCGGCGGGCATTGGGCCAACAGCTCCGCCGCCCGGTCGAACGAGTTCTCGTCGATCTTGGCCTTGGTCAGCCCGATGCGAGCGATGTAGGCGCCGTACTCCTCGGCCGCTTTAGCGGTGAGCGCATCTTGCTCGGCCTCTTTGGCGCGAGCTTCCTGCTCTCTAGCCAGACGCTCGTTGGCCTTGGCGTCCGCTTCGGCGGCCCGCGCTTGCTCGGCGTTCTGATTAGCCTTCTGCTCCTGAAGGCGCGCTTCCTCGGCGTTTCGTGCGGCCTCGGCGGCGTTGTTTTGCGCGATGACGGCGTTCTGCTTGGCTTCTTCCGCATTGGCCACCGCGTCGGCTTCCGCCGCGACGGCGCGAGACTTCTCGGACTCGGCCCGCTCGTACTCAGCCACCGCGACGTCGCGCTGCTGGCGAACGGCCGCGTACGCCACGGAGACGACGGCGATCACCGCCACTACGAGCGCGGCCACCGCGCTCTTGAGCAGCCTGATCCGCCGCTTGCGGCTCTCGCGCTCGCGGCGGCCCGTTTCGAGCTGCGCCAAGACGTCGCGATGCTCGTCACGCTCGGCGTCCAGCAGCGAGGTGCCGAGATCGAAGTCCCCCTTCTTCAGCGCCAGCCGTGCATAATCAAGCCGAGCGGTCGCCAGCAGCGCCGCCGCACGCCGGTTTCCTGGCCACAGCACCAGCGCTTCCTCCAACCCGTACAAAGCCCGGGCATACAGTTCGTAATCGCCGCGCTCGCCGGCTTGTTTGAGGTGCTGCTGCGCGCTCTCGACAAGCTGAATGCTCTGCGAATGGGACTGATACTCGCGCACGGCCCGCTGGAACGCCGGCACGCTCGCGTGGCGGTCCTCCGGCTCGGTGGCCATCGCCTTCAGCGCGATTTCGACCAGCTCGTCGGCGCGGCCCGCCGGCTCGATCTTGTTCTTCGCCGCGGCGAACAGGCACGCCATCACCGTCTTGCCCGAATGGGGCGGCCGGCCGGTGATGATCTCGTACAGGATCGCCCCCAGCAAGTAGACGTCGCTGGCCGTGGTGATTTTCTCGAGCGGACCGGTCGCCATTTCCGGCGCCATGTACGCCGGGGTGCCGCCCATCGCGTCCGACTGGCTCACCGACGCGGCGTTGGGGAACTCGGGGCTGACCCGCGCCAGCCCCCAGTCCATGACCAGCACCTCGCCGAAGTCGCCGAGCATTACGTTCTCGGGCTTCAGGTCGCGGTGGATCACGCCGTTCACATGGGCGAACGCCACCGCGTCGGCGACCCGCAACAGGATCGTAAGGTTCTCGTCGAGCGACCGCTCCTTGATCACCTTGTTCCACGGCGTCCCCTTCACCCGCTTCATCGAGTAGAACAGGGCGCCGTCGTTATTCGCGCCGAGATCGTAAATCGGCACGATGTTCGGATGATCGAGCTCGCCGGTGACAACCGCCTCGGAGATGAACTTGTCGCGCTGGTGGTGATTGCTCGTATCGTCGCCCTTGAGCATCTTCAAGGCGACGGTCCGGGCGATCGACGACTGCCGCGCCGCGTAGACGACGCCCATGCCCCCTTCGCCGATGATGTTCAAGAGCTCATAATCGGGAGCGTCCGCCGGCGACGTCGTGGGAAGCGTGACCACCCCGGTGGGACGCACATTCCGCGATTTGACGATCAGCGACGAGCTGCTGACAAACGACCCCGTGACGGTTTCTCGCTGCTTGATCGTCGCCTTCGAGTCGGTCGGCGCCGGACCTTGCAGATTCCCCTCCCAATGGGAGGTCAGCATGCTCTCATCGATGGCGGACGAACCGCCGAGGAACTCGACCGTCGACTCGCCGCTGAACGCCACCGTCCGCGGCTGCGTCATTTGGATGTCATCGACGCTGCTCAGCTCCAGCGACGCCAGCGTCTCCTGGTCGAGGGCGTGCCTGGCCGTATCATCGTTGGTCGGCAACTCCAGGGTGACTTCGTTGTCCGGATCGCCATTGCCATTGGCGACGAAGCGCACGTCGGCGATGGTCCGCTGCGGCAAGGCGCGCAGCACGGCGCCACACGCCGGGCAGCGGCCCGCAGACCGTGCGGCGTCGTCGATCTCATGTTGGCAAGTTGGACAAGACGACATAATGATGCTGTAACGTCATTTAGCCGCGGGGCTCGCCCCGCACCCCGCCGCGAGCGGCGGGGCTAAATCAACCATCCATGATAATTCCCGATCACTTCGTTTTCCGCGGCCGGCGATGCCCGGCCGTCCGTAACCGCTTCCACTGACCCGGTTTCGCGGACGCAATTGTCTGCTCCATCGAGCGCCGCCAATCGCGTCCCGCCGCCGATAGGGCCAGCGCAACGCCAGCCAATGCCGAACGATGATAGAGCGCCGTCGATGACGGGAAGCGCGCCGGCAGCTCAATCGTTGGCTCCGCCGCCGCTCCTGCGTCCATCGTATCGTCCGCCGGCAGTTCCTGCGGAGGCGCCTGCGCTCCAGCGGGCTCCTCCGGCGCCGCGGTCGATTCATCCGTCGGCGGTCGATCGCGGGCGCCCTCGCTGTCGTCGCCCGGATCGATCACCTTGCCATTGCGAACAAATACGTCGATCACCAGCCGTCGGACGTTCGTCTCCGACTGCACCAGGTAAATCGCGTAACGATTGTCGGGAAGATTCCGGAACAGCGACTGCAGATTGCTTAGCACCTCCGTCCGCAGCCGATAGCCTTCGCTCTCCGAGCCATCGGGGTTGATCACCCGCAGCTCTAGGAAACGCTCGCCCACGGCGCGCGAATCGCCCGCCGAGCCGCCTTGGTCGTTCGCCGTGGCGACGGCCGCGCGAATCTGGTCCCCCTCCAACTCCGCCTGCGGCGTCACGCGCTCGGGGAACGTCAGCAGCTCCACCTGCGGCGTCGTGTCGATGCGGAACGGCTCGGCGCCCAGGCCTGGATTGGTGATCGTGACCGTCTCGATGTTGCTCTGGCCGTCGATCGTCAGCGGGTCGGCGTCGGGCCGCGATGTGGCCGTGCCGAAGTCGTCGTCGCGGATCTTGACCGAGATGACGATGTCGGCCGCCGGGTGGAGCGGATCGGGCGGGCCGGTGTACGTGTGCGTGAAGACGAACGACTGCGGCGTCGCGTCGTCGTAGGAAGCCTCGATCTCAAACCGCTCAAGCGGATCGGCGATCGGCAGGTTATCGCCCCAGTCGATCAGGATGTCGAACTTCTCGACGTCCAAGTCGCCCAGATCGTCGAAGGTGAGCGTGAGCGTCGTCTCGCCATTGGTGTTGACGGCCGTGGCCACGATCGGCTGCAACACAGGATTAGTGTTGTAAACGATCACCTCGAACGTCTGCGTGTGCGATCCGCCATCGTCGTCCAGTACGGTGACTTCAACCGTGTACCGGGCGTCCTTGACGTTGTCGAGGTCGTTGTCCACGTATTCGTGCGTGAAGAACTTGGCGATCGCGCCCGTGCTGTCGACGCCGGGCGACCCGTTCACATCGCTCAGCGTGAACACTTCCGGCGCCGTGTTGTCGCCCCAATAGACCTGGTAGGTGAAGAATTCCTCCGTCTGGGCCGTGCCGCCTTCCCCGCCGCCGGCAGTGTTGTTGGGATTGTCGAAGCCCGGATCGCTGAAGACGCCGGTGATCGTGACCTCGGTGGTCCCGCCTTCGTCGATCGGCGTGATGAGCGATTCGTCCACCGTAAGCACGAGCGTTGGGGCGACGTTGTTGATCGTCACCAAGAACGTCTGCACCACCTGCCCGCCATCGTCGTCGTGCACCGTGACGGTCACGGTATACATGCCGTTGTCGGCGTACGTGTGCGAGCCGTCGAAGCTCGCCGCCGTCAGAACGCCGGGGCTGCCAAGTTGGTCGATGGTCGCCGCGCCGGAGTCGATCGCCGTGCCGTCTCCCCAATCGACGGTGTAGGTAAACGTCTCAGCCAGCTCGCCGCCCGGAACCGGATTGCTCGGGTTGTCGAAGCCCGGATCGGTGAGTTGCCCCACGTTCACCAGCGTCAGGAGCGAGCCTTCGTCGGTCGTCCGCTCGGCAATCGGCGCGAGCGTTGGAGCGACATTGTTCACCTCCACCGCGAATGTTCGCTGGTGCTGCCCGCTGTCATCATCGAACACGGTCACCGTGACCGTGTAAACGCCGTTGTCGGCATACGTGTGCGAGCCGTCGAACGACCCGGCCGTCAGTACGCCCACGCCGCCAGGCACGTCAATCGTCGCGGCGCCGCTGGAATCCGTCGTCCCGTCGCCCCAATCGATCGTATAGGTGAACGTCTCGGCCGTTTCGCCGCCGGGGATCGGATTCAGCAGATTATTGAATCCCGGATCCGTAAACGTCCCCACGTTCGTAAGGCTTAGCAAGCCGCCTTCGTTAACCGTCTGGTCGCCAACGACCGTAAGCACCGGCGCCACATTCATCACGGTTACCTGAAACGACTGCTGATCCTGCCCGCCGTCGTCGTCCAGCACCGTTACCGTGATCGTGTAAACGCCGTTATCCGCATACGTGTGCGACCCGTCGAACGAACCGCTCGTGGGAACCCCGACGGCGCCCGCCATGTCGATCGTTGCCGCGCCGCCGTCGGCCGCCGTTCCGTCGCCCCAATTGATCGAGTACGTGAACGTCTCGGTCGTCTCGCCGCCGTTCGCCGGATCGAGCACATTGAGCGGGTTATCGAAGCCAGGGTCGGTAAAACCGCCGATATTTACGATCGAGAGCAGCGAGCCTTCGCTGATCGTACGATCGAACGGAACCGAAAGCGTGGGCGACGCGTTGAAAACATTGATCGTAGCCAAGGCCGTGCCGACGCCCGTGTCGTCATCGCTCAGCGTGACGTTGATGGTGTAGCTGCCGTCGTCCGCGTACGTGTGGCTAATTGCACTGAGCATGCCCGTGGGAACGCCAGTCGTCACATGGCCGTCGCCCCAGTCCACTGTGTAAGACAGGACGTCTTGCGCGCCAACGTCGGACGTTAACAGATTGACCTTAAGCGGCGATCCCTCGGTTACGCCCGCGCTTTCCGGAAGCACAAGAACCAGCGGCGGCCGATTGTTGACCGTGACCGGGGCTGCCGACATTGCCATCCCGCCGTCGTCGTCGCGCACTTTCACGCTGATCGTGTAAACATCCGCCGGCGTGCCGCTGGGATTGTCGTCGAGGTACTGATGGCTCGCCGCGAACGCCCGGGCGCCCGCCGGGACGGAATGCATCTCGACCGCCGAGCCGTCGCCCCAATCGATTTCAACAGTGTGCGAGTCGAGCGTCCCCGGATCGCTGAACGTGAGATTCAGCAGAGCAACGCCGTTCTCATCGATCGGCGCCAGCGGATCGATCACGATCCCCGACGGCGCCACGTTGTGTACCGTCACGGTCGCCGGCGCCGCGGCAATCTCGCCGAGGTCGTCGTCCAACAGCCGCACGCTGACGGTGTATTGATCCGACGCCGTGCCAGTCGGATTGTCGTCGAGATACTGATGCGTTGCGGAGAAGCTTCTCGCGCCGGGCGCCACGTCAAGCATCTCAATCGTGCCGTCGCCCCAATCGACCTCTACCTTATGCGAGTCGAGCGTGCCCGGATCGTCGAACGCCAGGTCGAGCTGCGCGAAGCCGTTCTCATCGACGTCCGCAATCGGCGCGACCGCCAGATTCGACGGCGCGACGTTGCTGACATTAATCGTCGCACTGCCGGTAACCTCGCCGCCGTCGTCATCGAGCACGCGAACGTCGACCGTGTAATCATCCGCCGAGGTGCCGCTGGGGTCGTCGTCCAGATACTGGTGCGTCGTCCCAAAGAACCGCGACCCCTGCGGCACATTGAACACCTCAACGCTGCCGTCCCCCCAATCCACTTCGACCGTGTGCGAGTCGAGCGTCCCGGGGTCGTCGAACGTCAGCTCCAATTCACCGATGCCGTTCTCGCTGATCGGCGCCAGCGGCGCGATCTGCAGATTCGACGGCGCCACGTTGTTCACCGTGATCGGCGCCGACGCCGTAGCGAATGCGCCCGCCGAGTCGGTCGCCTTCACGCCGACGTTGTACACGTCGCTCGAAGTGACGCTGGGGTCGTCATCCAAATATTGGTGCGTCGTCCCGAAGAAGGTCGACCCCGGCGAGACGTTGAACACCTCGACCGAGCCGTCGCCCCAGTCCACCTCCACCATATGCGAGTCGAGCGGGTCGGCGTCTTCGAACACCAGCTCCAGCGTCGCAATGCCGTTCTCGTCGATCGGCGCTAGCGGCTGGATGAGGATGTTCGCCGGCGGCGCGTTGACCGTTTCGCCAGCCCCCTGCTCGCTCGCATCCAGTGCCAGCGGCGCGTAGTCCGAGCTCGCCTGCACATACTCGCTCGACAGGTCGGCCATCTCCAGCGCCAGCGCCGGCGCCGCGGCGTCGAGCATCCGCCGCGCCTCGAGCCGCCGCGGCGAAAGCTGCAGCCGCGTGGCGGCGGCAGCGTCAAAGCCACGGCCAAAGAGCCTGGCCAGGCGACGGGGGCGGCGCGGTCTTGCGGCCATAGAGATGAAAACTTCCTAAGGCAGAGCAGTTTCCGGCATTACGCCGCATCGCGCGTCCGGGGCGTCTCGCCCCAGGCGCGCGTCAGGTTCGATTATCCCGTCGATTTGCCAGCCCTGTCAAACAACTGGCAGCTTTCCTATGGCTGAACCCGCTAAGTACGACGCGTCCGCGCTCCATTGCAGCCCCGGGCTCCCCCCGAGGGCCGCACACCATCAGATTTAGAGTCTGTTCTGGCGGAAACCGACTCCCGGCGGAGCCGGGGGCTTCCAAGGGCGCCGTCCGGCCATGCCGGTTATGCCAATTCTGCTGAAGGCGCCGGCTCCGGCCAGCCGACAAGTGTCGATAGGCCGCCGCAGGCGCAGCGGCCATTCCACTCATCAAGCCACCGACGTCCGCCGCCATGGCCGCCCATTTCCAAACGTCGCGAATCGGGGCTCGCCGACTTTCGGCCCTCGCCGCTGTACTGGCGGTATGGTGCACGCCAAACGATGGCGGCCTGAAAGCGGCCGAGGCGCTCAGTTATCCGGACATCGCGGTTGCGTTAAGCGCCGACGGCGAGCCCGAGCCCATCGAGCCTGCCGCGTACGCCCAGGCGCCGCCGGCCCCGCAGGGGGCAGTTGAGGAGCCGCTCAATCAACCGACGGAAGAAGTCGCTCCTAAGGAAGCCGCCGCGGCAAACGACGCTTCGCGCCGCCGCGACATCTTCCGCCCGATCACCGAAGTCGCCGCCGACGCAACGCGCCCCGAGGGCCTGCTCCCGGAGCAGGTGCTCGAGCAGCCGGGCCGCGACGAAGCGGATGAACTTCCAGAGGTCGGCGATCCGCGACTACAAGCCGGCTGGGCGGAGAATTCCTTCGAGTGGTCCGCGACCAAACTCTGCCACGGGCCGCTCTACTTCGAGGAAGTCAACCTCGAGCGTTACGGATACCAATGCCGCCCGTGCCTGCAGCCGTTCGTCTCCGGCGCCCACTTCTTCCTGACCGTGCCGACGCTGCCGTACCAGATGACCGTCCATCCGCCGCGCGAGTGCATCTACACGCTCGGCCACTACCGCCCGGGGAGCCGCGTCCCCTGGCAACGGCATCACTTGCCGTGGGACGCCCGCGCCGCAGCGGTGCAAGCTAGCGTAACGACCGGCTTGGTCTTCTTGATTCCGTGACAACGGATTCTCGCTCCGGCAGGTTCGCTTGAACCCTGTCACCCCGAGGTTCGCCGAGGGGTCCGGCTAGATTCCTCGGCTGACCTCGGAATGACTTGATGGCGATCGAGGCAGATTAAACTTCGCCGCCCGAAGAAGTCCGATCTAGAACACCCGCCGAAACGTCCGCCGCAGCTCGTTCAGCACCAGCTCGCCCACCGTGCTGTCATACGTAGCGATCTTCGCCACGCCGCGCGCCCCCGGCAGCAGCGTGGCCTGCGGCTCGTCGAGCTCAATCTGCACGACGTGATACCAGCCGCCGCCCAGCGCTGATTCGCCTTCGTCCGCGATCCGCCGCTCGTCGCTCGCGTTGCTGCGTGCTCGCCGCGCCACTTCCAGCACGCGCCCTTCGATGATCGGCATAGAGAGTTGATCGGCCGCGATTCGCACGGACTGGCCCGCCGCAACCTCCGGCACGTCGGCCTGCTCGACGCCCGCCCAGGCGATTTGCTCATCGCCCGTTGCGATGACCGCAAGCGGCGTCCCCGGTTCAATCCAAGCCCCTAAGTTCCGCTCGTCGAGCGGCTCGCCATTCCAAGGTCGAAGGGAGCGCGCTTCTTGCCGTTCCAGTGTCCGCCTGGGCGGCGCGCGCAGGCGGCCGCCAATTCCAGCGCGGATGGTAAGCGACTGAACCATCGCCTGCCGTTCCGCGAGCTGCGCCTCCGCGTCGGCAAGCTCTGCTTTGGCGGTCGGAATCATCCGCAGCGCCGCCGGCAAAGTCGCCTGCAGCGTCCGCAATTGCTCCAGCCGCGCTCGTTGCTCGCGCACGGCGCCTTGTTGCTCGGCGAGGGCCAGCTCCAACTCGGGGTTCCGCAGTTGCGCAATCACGTCGCCGGCCTTCACCTCGCTGCCAACCGGCGCTGCGAAGACCAGCTCGCCGGGCAAAACCGCGAACACTGGTTGCGATTGAGCCGGCAAAATCACCAGCGGCGCTTTCACGCGGCGCGTTACCGGAATCAGCAAACATGCCGCGCCCGCGGCGATAAGAAGTACCATCGTCGCCATGAACCGCGCCCAGCGAAACCGCGCCCGAACCAGCGGATTCGCCGCCAGCTTCGCGGCCGACGCCGCCGGCCGCGCGAGCATCCCGGCGACGGCCACTAAGGCCAGCGTGTACACCAGATTCTCCAAGTGAAAGGGCCGCGCAATATTCAGAAACAAGACGAACAGTCCCGCGAGCACCAGCGCCAGGTAGACCTTTGCGAGAATCGCATACACCCATAGCGCCCGTCGCTTGTGCGGCCCGAGCAGCGCGTCCTCCTGCCGCGGTTCGCCCAGCAGCCACCGCCGCCACGCGCCGCCGACTAAGCTGCGCGCCCGCTCGGCCAGGTTCGGCACTTCGAGCCAATCGGCGAGCAGATAGTACCCGTCGTACCGCAACAGCGGATTGGCGTTGATGGCGAGCGTCCCCACCGAGCAGACCACGATCAGCGACAGGCAAATCGCGCTCACCAGCCCCGGTTCGCTGTACCGCCATACGATGACCGCCGCCGCGGCGAGGACCAGCTCGACCATCATCCCCGCGCTGGAGACCGCCATCCGCTGCCACTTGCTCGGCAACCGCCACGCGTCGCTCACGTCGCAGTACAGCGTCGGCGCGCCGGCCAAGAGCAGTACGCCCATCTCCTGCGGCCGCGCTCCGAAATGCCGGCAGGCGATCGCGTGCCCCAATTCATGCAGCA
>DASVCM010000159.1:0-2924 GCA_036381635.1 Lacipirellula sp. | reverse complement strand
GCGAAGGACCTGCAGCCGTTCACGGAGCTGCAATCGGGACTGGCGCTGGTCGAAACGCCGATGCCGACTTACAGTTGCCCCACACGCGGCCAGCGCTTCGCGGAGCCGCGCGCCGACGGCGTTGTGTTTGCGCTGGGCGATTACGCGGGCGTGTTTTTCGGTTTTCTGCTCGATCAGGGGAGCCCGTCGTTCGATTACAACACGCCGGTCGGCCAGGTGCTCAAGGAGTACGGTTGGCGCGGGATCATTTCGAAGGCAGGCCATCGCAATTCCAGCGGCGTTTACACTCAGTGGCCGCGGGTGAAGTCGAAAGACATTACCGACGGCACATCGAACACGATTGCCATCATGGAGAAGGCCGTGTGGAGTCAGCGCTACACCGCCTCCAGCGAGTGGAGCGAAGGCTGGTACGAGATCCCCGGCTGGTCGCACAACGCCCACCAAACCACGATGCGCAGCGTCTCGGGCGACGGCAAAGGCGCTTCGCTTGGCACGCCGGCTCGCGGCTACGGCCCGACGCCCGTCGGCGACGACGCCGCAACGGTGGGCAGCACGCCGCGCTCGGAAACGGATGAGCAAGCGTTCGGCTCGCCGCACAATGGCATCATGCTGGCCGTCTTCGGCGACGGTTCAGTGCATGGCATCAACATCGACATCGACCCAGATCCCGGCGGCGCCCTGTTCCGACTGGGATGTCGCGATGACGGCGAGACCGTCGATCTGGGTTCCATCAACTAATGCATAGCATGCTTCGGATGTTTTTGAGCAAATCGCATCTTGCGTTGGCCTGCGCGAGTTGGCTGCTGGCGACAATCGCCGGCTGCGGCGGGTCAGACGTCGCCGATCAGGTCGGCGCGATGAACGATTCGAATATCAAACGGGTCGCCAACCTGTACATGGCCCATCAATTCCGCAACGGCATGCGCGGGCCGGCCGACGAAGAGGCGTTCAAGAAGTTCATCCAAAGCGGGATGTCGCCGCGCAAGCTGGAGATGATGGGCGTCGATCCCAACAACGTTGACGAGTTGTTTATCTCTGAACGGGACGGACAGCCGTTTGAAGTGCGCTATGGATTAAGCGGGGGCCCGAGCGCCAAGCTGGCCGTCGTGTTTGAACAGCAAGGCAAGAACGGCAAGCGGCTGGTCGGGTTCACCGACGGATCGGTTGAAGAGGCTGACGAAGTGCGGTACCAGCAGTTGTTGGAAGGAAAGGGGGACGTCGCTTCGGTGCGAAAGGACTCGCAGACGCCCGCGGAACCGGCGGCGTGAATCGCATCCATCCGCGGCAGCCAACGAACTATCAGGCGAATCGAATACACTAATTGAATTAGCGGCGTGCATTTCAAGAGGGCGAGAACTATGTGCAAGACAACGCTTCTGATCGGAGCCGTGATCCTGTCCCTCGCATCGGCGGCGCGAGCGCAGGATGTCGTCATCGGGGACTTTGAAACGGAGCCGGTCTTCGGCGCAGGCTCGGGCTGGTTCGATTGGAGCGGGCTGGTAGCGCCCGTGGCCAGCACAAAGGGCGCCACGCGTGGGGCGCAAAGCCTGGCCTGGCAGCCCGGCAACGTCGGGTTTTACCAAGGACTCGCCGTGAAGCTGCAGAACCTGCCGTCGTCGGGTCCCAACGGCGACGTGCGCGCCGCGGCCTGGCAGGGGCTGCTCAATAACACTCACATCGCCTATGACGTCACGTGGGACCCGGCCGACTGGAACTACAACGGAGACGGCTGGAACGGCGCGGAGCTGTTTAGCCTCGCCATCAACTATGGCCCGGGCGGGACGTACCAGGAGCAGAGTTTTCCCGACGCCGATACCGGCAACCCGACGAACCTTGGCAAGTGGGACATCGCCAACTACCCGACGACCCACACGCGCACCGTGATGTGGGACTACTCGGCGCACAAGGCTGCCATTCAGGCGCTGTACACCGCCGGCACGACGAATGAAACCGAGGGGTGGATGGAATTCATGGTCGCCACGAACGCCGGCAACTTCCAGTATCCGGTGACGTACTATGTGGATAATGTTCGCTTCACCACGCCGAGCGCCGAGGAGATTCAAGGCGACTTCAACGGCGACAGCGCAGTCGACGGCGCCGACCTGGCGCTGTGGCGCGGCGGCTTCGGCATGACCGGCCAGACGGACGACGGCAACGGCGACGCGGACGCCGACGGCGACGTCGACGGGGCGGATTTCCTGGTTTGGCAGCGGCAGATCGGCGCGACCGCCGGAGCGGCGGCCGTCGCGGCCATTCCGGAACCGTCGGCGGCGGCGATGTTGCTAGCGGCCGTCGCGGTCGCATCAGCATTGCGTCGAAGACGCCTCCTACAAGCGATTCTTCGATGATCAGAACGCTCCTGCATGCGTCGCTTAGTCTTCTGCTGACCGCAAGTGTTGCAGGCGCGGCATATGGTCAATCGACGCGAAGCGGCTCGAGCCTTGCGCTGAAGTCCAGCGGCGACGCGGCGGCCGGCGGCGGGTGGACGCTCGAGGGCAACGGCTTCGTCGGGACGTACATCACGCTAGCGAATCCCGGCGAGGTGACCGTCGAAGTGGAGGCGTCCGGCGTCTCGCACAACGGCGAGGAGCCGCGTTTGAACCTCGTCATTGCCGACAGCTCGGCCAGCTTTGACGTGGCGGCAGGCAACGCCGCGTACGCGCACACCTTCTCGCTGCCAGCGGGCACGCACTTTGTTCGTGCGGACCTGTCGAACGACTCAAAGAAGTCGCCCCGCGAGCTGACCGTCGGCAGCGTGACCGTCACTGGCGCTGGAATTGCCAATTCCAATTCGAACGCGAACGCGCTGGCCGCGGCCAACAGCTATATCGAGAACTTCCGCAAGGGGGATGCCCGACTGACGCTCGTCGGCGTCCAGCCTGGCGCCGAGGTGCAGGTGAAGCTGAAGGATCACGCGTTCAACT
>DASVCM010000158.1:0-6279 GCA_036381635.1 Lacipirellula sp. | reverse complement strand
CGGATCGCCTGGGCGGTCGCCGCCGAAGAATAGCCAAGCCGCGACGACGGCCACACTGGCTGCGATCGCCCAAACGCTGTGAGGGATTCGGCTTAAGCGCGATCCAGTGTTGGCGGGGAAGACAACGATCGCGCCGGCGGCCGCCGGCGGCAGAGCCGCCGCGCTTAGGACGTCCTGTACGGCTTCGGTCGCGAGATCCTTATGCAAGAGCAACTTTTCCGCAAAGTCCGTCATGCGCTGCGGATCGCCCGCGAGCGTAGCCTCCAGCTTGGCTCGCTCGGAAGTTGTAAGCTCGCCGGCGAAGTACTTCGCGATCAGGTTTTCCGAATCCCTGTCCATAGCCGTTATTGCTTTCCCGTCGACAACTTCCGGTGGATGCAGTCGAGCAGCGCTCCACGAGCGCGATGAACGAGAACGCCCACCGCTGATGGCGTCATCTGCATTTGCTCGCCGATTTGTGCATAGGTGAATTCGTCCCGGTAAAACAGCCCGATCGCCTCGCGCTGCCGTGGAGTCAAATGTTTAACGCACTCACGGAGCGCCTCGCTTCGCTCCGAAACTTGGGAAACGATCGGCGAATAGGCGTCGGCGAGTTTGTCGACCAGTTGACTGCTAAACACCGTCTTCTCACGCGCCTGCTTCTGGAAATATCGCAGCAACTGGTTGCGAGCCACCCCAAACAGCCAGTTAATGAACGGCCGCTGAGGGTCGTACCGCTCAGAGCCTTGCGCGACGGCTTGCCCGATCTCCTGCATGACGTCCTCGGCGTGATGTCGATCCCGAACCTCCGCCTGCACGTAGGCGGCAATAACGGGAGCATGCTCGACCCACAGCTTCGCAATCTCGCTCGTCGATAGTTGTTCGGCGCTGTCGGGATCTGCCACTCGTTACGGCCTCCGCGTCTTGGAAGCCACATCGTATCTCCCAGGGGTATGGTCATCCATTGCGGCATGACACGGGAGTCTTAGTCGCATTGAGCACTACGCAGCATTCTGGCACGGGAATCCGTCCGCGGTCGCTCTCAATGGGTATTCAGCCGGGCGCGGCCGGTTCTTACAAGAAAGCCGTTGAAAACGGGGAATCCCGTGGAGGGCCTGCGGATTGTCGAAAGTCGGATAGATTTTTCAAGATTTGTGTAAGGCGGCAGGGCCCGGCTCTTAATTTAGTTTGAAGGCAACGTACGCCCCATGCGACGCCCCGGATATGGGCGGCCGCAAGTTGAATCCTCTGGCAGATATTAGCTAGGGCATGAATTTGGGCGGCTGCGGCTCGCAATCCCGAATGGGGGCCCCATTGAAGCGGTAGGAAGACACGCCGCTGGGTTTAGTCATTCATCTTGAAGAGAGGGTTTTCATGGGCGCCAGTGCGACACTCGAACGACGTGACGTCAACGGAGGGAGAGGCGGTTTCACGCTCGTGGAGTTACTCGTAGTGATCGCCATCATTGGGGTGCTGGTCGCGCTGCTGTTGCCGGCAATTCAGGCCGCCCGCGAGGCCGCCCGGCGGTCGCAGTGTTCAAACAACATCCGGCAGCAGATGCTTGGTCTACTGAATTACGAATCCTCTCGAAAGGAACTGCCGGGCGGCATGGACATCCATTCCCCGTTGGTGGTCGAAGCTGGATTTCTGACCGCCGACAGCAATTGGGGGATCTCGATCCTGCCGTTCATGGAACAGCAATCGCTGGGCGGACTGTTCGATAAGAGCAAGTCGATCACCGACCCGGCCAATTTGCACTTGATCGACAACCCCGTCGAGGTCTTCCGCTGCCCCACCGATACGGGACCCGAAGGATACTCGCCCACGAACTTCCAGTCTCCGGCCGAAGTTACGTCGGTGGCCGCCGTTTTTCCGGCCCGTTCCTCCTACAAAGGGATGGCCGGCAGCCAGGCGAACGATAACTACTGGAGTCGGCCGGTTAATCTCATCAATGGCGGCGCCGGCTCGGTTCCGGGACCAAAGCCGATTCTAAGCAATGATCGATTTGTGCAACGGCGCGGGGCCTTGCCGCTGGTTAGCAAACCAGCAGGGATGTACCCGGTAGATTTGCGGATGGTGACCGACGGGGCCTCCAACACAGTCGCCATCGCCGAATATCACACCGCGACCCTCATGTCGGGCGACCGTGCGCCTGCTTGGGGCGATTGGCGCGTCTACACATTTATGTCCGATTCGACCGACCCGGACAAAGTCGACCAGCACCCATTCTTGTTTGGGCTGGCCGATTTCCAGCGGTGTTCTATCGAGATCCCGTCAACGAGTCAAAAGCTGGTCGCGTGCGAGCGCGCTGTCGCCAGCACCCACAGCGGCGGCATTGTGCAGTGCGGCGTATTAGATGGCAGCGCGACGGCGCTCTCGGCGGAGATCGATCCCGTCGTCTGGGCGGCTGCGGTCACCATCGCCGGCGGGGAGATTAATGAAGGATTTGGCAAGTAAAGACGACTTCTTAGCGACTTTTCCATTTCGTTTCGCATTCAGCATGCAGAGCGCCGGCGGAAAGCGGTCGACACGCGGACGACCAACACCCAGCCGGCAAAGCAGCTTATCAGCGTGAATACAAGCTTTCGGGAGGAACACCAGTGCGATATCGCCTGTCTCTAAAACAGTTTTTCGCGTTGCTTACGTGTTGCAGCGTATTCTCCGGCCATTCAGCCCATGCCGATAATCTCACCAGTCTTTCCTCAAGCGCCAGCAGCCTGCTCTCGCAAGGCACGCCGTCAGACGTGCTCAATCACCCGAGCTTCGATTACGGAATCAACGGCCGCGAACTGCGTGATGATATCGACGGCGCCAACGGCGTCACCGGCGGTTGGACGATGAACGCCACGTTTACGCCGACGGCCGCCGATTTGGAGGTCGGCCAAACGCGGCTGATTATGGAGATCGGCGGCACGGTCAACGGCACGGGCCTGTGGCTCGTCGACGGGATCGCTACGCTCGCGCTCAAATCTAGCATCACGCCGAACCCGTCGGTCGCGGCGCCCACGTCGTTCATTGCCAACGATCTGGACCTGACCGACAGCGCCGCCGCCATCTACAGCAGCTTTGGCAAGCTGACGGCCGGCAACGAAGTGACCGTCGCCGCTACTTGGGACGCCAATCAAACGTTCACCATGGCTGTCCAGGACAGCGTCATTCAGCGCGGCGTGCTGCAGACCGCCAACGTCACGGGAACCAGTAACAGCTATAACTGGTACGGCAACTCCACGTTCATGGAAGGCGAGATTCCTGCGACCGCCGTCCTCGGCAACTATGGCGGCCTCAACAATGGCGCGGACCCGACCAATCCGCTGCATGAGTCGAGGGCTCAGAACTTCGCCGGCTTCTTCAATGGCCCCGAAACGCTGTTCTGGAACGAGCCGGCGACATTGACGCTCGCCGATCCCGCCAAGCCGGTGCTCACAATCAACGTCAATCGCGACACCGGCGCCGTTACGCTTACCAATCCCACTAGCTCGCCGGTAACGGTGAACGGCTACGCGCTGATCGGCGGCCGAGGCGGCTTCGACGTCGGCAGCGGCCCCCAGAAGCAGGTGGGCGACGCGAATCCCGCCGGGCTATTCACGCTCGCGGCCAGTGGCGGCTCGCACAACTTCGGCAACATCTGGGTCAAGTCGCCCTTCAGCGACGTCTCGGCGCAGATCGACGGCGCCGCGGGCGATCCCGTAAATGCCCTGGTGACGTACACCGGCGGCGAATATCTCTTCGCCGATTTCGACTTCAGCGGCAGCGTCGACGCCGGCGACTGGCCGGCGATTCTCGCGGGCATGATCACCGACGTCTCCGGCGCCGACGGCATTGCCAAGTATCTGGCTGGCGACATTTCCGGCGACGGCCGCGTCGATCGCGCCGACTTCCGTCTCTATAAGAACATGCTGGCGCCGGCGGACCAGGCGGCGTTGTTCGGCGTTCCCGAGCCTGCTTCGCTGACGTTGCTGGCCTTGGTCGGCGTCTCCGTCTCAATGATTCGGGGGCGGACGCGCGGCATTGCCCTAATAGTCGCCGGCCTGGCAGGACTGACGGCGACCGCTCAATCGGCGAGCGCAGCCGACATTTACTTTGTTAACAACGCTGGCGAGATTCGCAGCTTCACCGGCATCACCGCCGGAACGAACCCCGTCGACGGCAAGGCGTTCGCCGGCGGCACGCTTGCCGGCTCAATCGCGGCATACGGCGGTTATCAAGATTTCACCAACGTGCCCGACGGACGCGTGTTTGGCGTTAATAGCACGGGCGGCGTCGATGCCTGGCCCTCGATCAGCGCGTGGCTTGCCAATACCGGCATGACGAGCTTGTCGACCGGCGTTTACGGGGCCGAGGCGACCACGTCGCCACGCAGCGGATTGCACGGGGCCAGCTTCGACGGGCAGACCGGCGGTCTCTACGCCGTCTACGAAGGCCCCGATGCTCGCGAAGGCGATCTCGGCCAATATGCGAGCTTGAATAGCTTCGCGAATGACTTGAATCCCGCCGTTACACCTGCTGGCTACAACGGGAACATCGTTAACTTCTACTATCCAGACGAAGACGCACCTGCTGGCGTAATACCCCCTAACCCGGCGGCCGCGCCCGGTTCCAACTACTTCAGCATTACGGGCGGCGGGCAACTGGAAGGCTGGCAGGATCTGTTCACGCCAGGCCAGGGATTTGTCGCCGGAGGCGCGCCGGGCGCAGGCGGCGGCATGGGCGGCAATCGTTCCTATCAGCTCCCGGGATTCGGCGCGAATGTGACCTCCGCCTTCGCCGATGTAACTGGTCTCACCTTTGCCGACATGACGCTGCGAGTCGATACCCGCACCGGCCAGGTCAGCCTGAGACGCGGCCCAGATGCCAGAGACGTCGACTTCATTCAGATTGAAAGCCCCGGCGGCAGCCTGTTGACGACCGGATACACAGGCCTCGGGGGCAGCGGCCTGTTTCCGGCCGGCGACGGGACGGCGACTAGCGCCGGTTGGGATCAAGCGCCGACGAATTCCACCAGTACCAACGTCAAAGCGGAGTTGTTCGCCTTTGGCAGTTCGGTCATCGGATCGTCAGGGAGCGAGATCCCCCTGGGCGCGTTCTACGACACGGCGAAGGACCTGCAAGACCTCGTATTCTCGTTCGACGTCGCCGCGACTGGCGCCACGACAACCGCGGCCGGCTTCTACATCGAATATTACGAATCGGCAGGCGCGCCGGGCGACTTCGACAGCGACGGCGACGCCGACGGCCGTGACTTCCTCGTGTGGCAACGCGGCGGATCGCCCACGCCGCTGGGCGCCAGCGACCTTGCGAGCTGGCGAACCAACTTTGGCACGGGCGCTTTGACGGCCGTCCGTGCCATTCCGGAACCCGGGACGTGCGTGCTCGCCTTACTATCTCTGGCGGGTTTCGCCGTCCGGCAGCGGCGCGGCAGCTAGTCTTGAGGAATTATCTGCAACACTGTTTCTCATCCTGGAGATTGTCTAATGAACTCGAAATTGTGCATTGGTGTATTGACATTGTTATGCGCGACATTGGTCGCCGACAAAGTTGGCGCGGGTCTCGTGCTGGTGGAGGACTTCACCGGAGTTGATGCAGGCGATACGACCAAGGCGGCGCTCCAATACAACGGCAATACCTTGAGCTTCGACGGTCATATGCTCTCGTCGCAACTTGACGGCGCGGTGGGTTCGCAACTGGCATACGCCGGCGACCGCGCTATAGTCGCGGGGCTTGGCGTCGGTCAACCCGCGGCGAATGGGCCGAGCGTTGGTTTCGTACGCTCCATTAACAATGGCGACGCTGCGTTGGGCGCGCCGGACGAATCGGTTGCGTTATCGCTGGCTGCCGCCGACGGGCTTTCGACGCTGTACATTGCCAACGGTTTCTCCGGCGTTGCCAGCGTTGTGACGATTGGCGGCTTCGCCATGGACCCGCAGGCGGCTAGCCCAAACGGAACAGTCGCCTACTCGTCGGGTACGGTGACCTGGACCGTCACGAGCCAGGGCGCCCTGACGCTCGGGGGCCTGACGGGGAATCAAATCTCGACGCTCAACTTTGCGGCGCCCGGCGCTTCGTTAGGCGCGACGCTGATTTTCGGAAATGGGACAGACCCCAGCGAAGCGAATGAATACGGCTTGCGGGCTTTCGAAACCGTCACCGTCCCGGAACCCAGCTCCCTAGTGCTCGTATTCTTGTCGGCGCTCTGCTTTCGATCGCGAGGCCGGATGGCTTAAGGCGAATCAAGAGTTGGAACTTCGGAAGCGCTTGTAGCGCGATTCGTGGATTGGCGGCAAAGACGTTCAGTTATTCCCC
>DASVCM010000157.1:0-7191 GCA_036381635.1 Lacipirellula sp. | reverse complement strand
GACGATGAACAGTACGACTGGGCCGCCGTGGAAACGGACGCCGACAGCGATCTCGCTGCGGGCTATGGGTACGACAACAATAACAAGGACGACGACTGGTATTACGATTACTACGACGACTTCGACTACGTGTACTACGACTATCTCGACGACGGCCTCTACGATTACGTCTACGACTACTACGACTACGACGACGACGGTTACTACGACGCCTTCGCCAGCTTCCAGGACACGGACGGCGACGGGCTGTTCGACGACTACGACTATTACGCGTTCAACGTCAGCACTAGCGCCGACGATTCGCAGGACAGCAGCAGTCAGACGGCGGCGAACAACCAGGGCCAGAAGCAGGAGCCCAAGGCCCGCGGCAGTTCGAAGCAGTTCCAGGCTTCGGGCAAGGTCGAGCAGGCCAAGCGGGTGCAGGTCCGCCACGGCGGCCAGCGGCTGATTGTTCAGCTCAAGAGCGATCAGGGCAAAATGTTCCTGGTTGATCTGGGGCGACCGCAAGAGCTCTCTGGGCAACAGCAGCAGCAAGGGCAAGCGGCCCAGCAGGGGGCGGCGCAGCAAGGCCAGCAGAACCTGCCGGTGAAGCCGGGCGACCAGCTCACCGCGAAAGGGCCGGTGATCAAGGTTGGCGACAAGCAGGTTGTGCTCGCCCAGACGGTGACGATCAACAATCAACAGCGGCAGATCAACCGGGCGGGCCGGACGATCAACGGCCAGATCGCCACGCTGAAGACTGTGAAGGTGCGCGGGCAGGAGCACCAGATGGCGATCCTCAATCTTCAGTCCGGCAAGCAGGCCCTGGTGGATATGGGCCCGGCTGACAAGCTGCAGACCGGGCTCAAGGAAGGGGACCAGGTGCAGGTGAGCGGCGTGCCAGTGAAGGTGCAGGATCGCATGGTGATCCTGGCTAACGCCGTCACGACGAACGGCGAGAAGACGAAGATCGATCGCGTCGCCGCGAAACCGGCGGGCCAGTCGTCCTGAGTGACGCCGATAGGCCCAGCGTGTGACGGCTGGTTATGCTGAGCGTTGTTTTGGGCCGTCTCGCACGATTTGCCGCGCATGCGGCGATCGTGCGGGGCGGCCTTTTCTCATGGCCCTCGCTTTTGTGCGTGAACTTCCGAGGGGCGATCCGGCATGGAAAGTGCGGCGAGGACGCGCCCTGGGAGTTCTCCATGCGGCGGCATCAGCATCCTTATCGGCTGTGGCCTTTGCAGAAGCGAAAGGCGCGGAAAGGTCATCCCAGCGAATCGATCGCCAAGGTGGTGGACCGGAATATTCGCGTCGTCGAGGACTATCGGGCCGAGGTCGAGCGACAGCGGACGCTGACGGACCGGGTTGCCGATTGGATCACCCGGTGGGCCGGCAGCATGGCGTTTGTTTACATGCATGTGGCATGGTTCGGGTTGTGGTTGCAGGCCAACGTCAATCTGTTTGGCATCGAGCCGTTTGATCCTTATCCGTTCGGGCTGCTGACGACGATCGTTTCGCTGGAAGCCATTTTTCTTTCGACGTTTGTGCTGGTGAGCCAGAATCGGCAGGCGCGCGTGGCCGATCGGCGGACGGAGCTTGACCTGCAGATCAACTTGCTGACCGAGTATGAGATGACCCGCGTGCTGACGCTGGTGGACGCCATTGCCCGAAAGCTTGAAGTCGCCGATGGCGAGGACGACGAATTGGCGGAACTTGAAGTGGATGTCAAGCCGGAAGAACTGCTGCAGGAACTGGACGAACGCGATGGGAGCAACGCGGAGCAGGAACCGGCCGCCGACCTCCGGTCCGATGGTAATTGACCCCATAGCGAGCCCATTCAAGATCGCGGGTACTTCGCGTCCAGATCGGCGATGATGGATCACGGATTGTCGGGTTTGTGCGGCGGCGTAGTTTTCCAGACGCGAGGTGGCCGCAAGATAGGCAAAGCGCCGGCGCCGTTTCTTGCGGCCGCGGTACGCTCGCCGAGATGAGCGACGAGCAAGAGCCAGAACAGCCGCCGTCGGCCGAGGAGTGCCGGCGGGCCAATGAACAATGCGGCGGGGCGCCGCGGTACTTTACGTATCCCGCGCCGCTGCCGCTGACGGACGAGGAGCAGCAGCGTTACGACGAGATTGCCGCACGGCTGAACGTGCCGAAGCGAAAGGGTCGGCGGCGTTGAGAAGCCGGCCTATCGATTGACGGCGCCCGCGTTGGCGGCGATTTGCGGCTGAAGCGCCGAGCGGAACGATTGCTCGAAGACGGGCGTGAGCATCGTCAGTGCTCCGCGGGTCGAGAGGTGGTGCTCGTCGCGATAGAGGGCGGCGCCGTTCTTGGTGAGCAGGTACACGCCCAGCTCGCGGTCGAGGAACCCGGAGCGGGCGTCGATGATGCGGGCGCCGGCGGCTTGGAGTTTGGCGAGGTACGCGGGGGCGTCGCCGGCGACGCCGTTGCTGGCGGCCGGCGTCGAGCAGAAGCGGCGCTCGTCGAGGCCGGCGTAGACGGCGCGAACGATTTTCTTGGCGTAGGGCTGCCGAGGCGGTTGGAGCATGATCCAAGGTTGCGTGCCGGCGCGGCGGAGCTCGCGGACGGTTTCGAGGAGAGCCGTTTGATAGGCGTCGAGGGTGGGGACGGGTTCGCAGCTCGCGCCGCCCTCGACCGGGCGCTCCAGCAGTTCGACGTATCCGTCCCAGGCGCAAACGAGCACGGTGTGCGGGATGCGGTTGCGCCGGATGTATGCTACGACCTCGCGGTTGAACTCGAGCGACGCTTCGCTGAGGCCGTACTCGGTGCGGGCGAAATGGTTCACCAGCGGCGGCGTGGAATTGTGCGTGGCGGCGCGGCCGGCAAGGCCCCAGGACTTGAACAGCTCATCGAACGCCGGCAGCGCGGCGACGGCGTGGCTGTCGCCCCAGACGAGCATGGTGCACGGCTGATTGGCGCGTTCGACGCCGAAGGGGACGAGGCGGCCGGCGCGGATGTCGTCGGCGGTGAGCTCTTTGCCGACCATCATCAGGTGGTTGGGTTCGTCGGGGAATCGCTGAAGGAGCGTCTGCGGAATGCGGCCGGGCACGCCGCCGGTTTGCAGCAGGGCGCCGCCGAGCAGCATGCACCCGGCAAGGCTCGCCGCCGCTGTGGCGAAGACGCTGCGGCGCGTGCGGCACGCCGTTCGGCGGCGGAAGGGGGTTTCGACAAAGCGCCAGGAGAGCGTGGCGAGCAGCAGCGAGAGGGCGATGATCGCGAGGCGGTATTCCGCTTCGACCGGGCCGAGGGCGACGTAGGTGCTCAACGCGAACAGCGGCCAGTGCCAGAGATAGAGCGAGTACGAGATGAGGCCGACGAACACGAGGGGCCGGGTTGCGAGAAGCCTGCCGGCGTAGGTGAGGGGTTGGTCGTCGCGATCGCGCGAGTTGGCCCAGATGAAGAGGAAGGCTCCGGTGCACGGTGCAGCCGCGGCCAGGCCGGGGAAGGGGGTGTCGCTGGTGTAGAGGAAGCAGGCGGCGAGGATGCTCGCGAGGCCGACGAGCGAAAGTAGCTCTCGAACCGGACGCAGGCGGTCGCTGGTGGAAATTGGCAGGATCGAGAGAATCGAGCCGAGCAGCAGCTCCCAGGCTCGGCTGGGCAGCAGGTAGAAGGCGTCGTCGGGGCGTTTGCGGACTTCGTGCGCGGCGTAGGCCAGGCCGGCGGCGATCGCAGCGACTGATAGGGAGACGAGGACGCGGCGGCGAAACCGCTCGGGGATGCGGTACAGCCCCACTAGCAGCACGGGAATGAAGAAGTAGAACTGCTCTTCGACGGCCAGCGACCAGGTGTGGAGCAGCGGCTGCTCTTCGGAGGCGGCGGCGAAGTAACCGGTTTCGAGCCAGAAGTGGAAGTTGGCGGCGCCGAACGATTGCCAGAGCGCCGACTTGCCTAGCGCCGCGTAGTCGGCGGGCATGAGGATGAACCAGCCCGCGATGAGCGTGGCGAGCACGACGACGGCCAGCGCCGGCACGATGCGGCGGGCGCGGCGCTCGTAGAAGCCGGCGAGCGTAAAGCTGCCGCTGTGAAGGTCTTTGAAGATGAGCGACGTGATCAGGTAGCCGGAGATGACGAAGAAGACGTCGACGCCGACGTAACCGCCGGGGCAGGCGAGGTTTGCGTGGAAGAACAGCACGGCCAGCACGGCGAGCGCGCGGAGGCCGTCGATCTCTGGGCGGTAGGCGAGGCGATGCGCGAGGGCGGAATCGCGAGGCGACATATGTGGATGGTCAACGAGGGGAGTTGGGCGCTACCGGCGCGTGCAACCGCACGGGGAGAAGGGCGGCGGATGATAGCGAAACGCCGCGGGGCTGTCATTGCCAGTAAGCGGGCCGTCGCGGTCGGGCGAGGCGGGGATGACGAAGAAGATTCGGCGCTGGGGAGCGGACGAAGCTCGCGGCGCCGCGCACGGCGCCGGCTCGCACGGCGGGACGCGGTTGCGTTGCGATGAGGGCGCCGTGCGGCAAATGCGTTACGCGCGGCGGCCGCTGGGGACGCGAGTGCGGTTGGGGAGCACGTGGTAGGCGACTTCCGGCGGCGGGGCGGTGGATTCGTTGATTTCCAGCCAGGCGGTTTGCGGATTGCTGGCGCCGGGAGTGCGCGTGGTCGGGGTTACTTTCTTCTCGCCGGGGCCGTGCGAGTCCTTGCCGTTGACGGTCGCCTTGTCGATGAGTGAGACGATTCGCTCGAACGCGATCTGGCCGAGCAGGCGCGAGTCCTGGCAGACCGACGTCATCTTCGGATAGATGAGGCTGCGGATGTCGGTGTCGTCGAAGCCGACGATCGACAGATCTTCGGGGATCTTCACGCCCATCTTGTGGGCTTCGTTGATGGCGCCGACGGCGACCAGCGGATCGGCGATGAACACGGCCGTCGGGCGGTCGGGCATACCCATGAGATTGCGGATCAGCTTTTCGCCGTCGAGACGGTGGGGCGGGATGCGGCCGACGAGGTCGGGGTGCATCAGGCCGCGGGATTCGAGCGTGGTGCGATACGCTTCGAAGCGGTCGCGATGATCGCCGTCTTCCCGCTCGCAAGCGGCGAATGCGATGCGCGTATGGCCCAGCGACAGCAAGTGTTCGATCGCCTGACGGCTGGCCGCCGATGAATCGGCGTACACAAACGGCAGCGGCGCGCCGGCATAGTGATCGCCGAGCAAGACGATCGGCAGACCTTCGGACGCCATGCGATCGACGAGCGTGCGCTCAGCCGCGGTCGAGCGCACGATGGCGCCGCAGATTCCTTTACGACTGAAGTACTGGCGGAAGGTTTCGCCGTCGGCCTTGTCGCGGCGGATGTCGACGATCGTGAGATCGTAGGGGCTGGTGCGCATCGCTTCAACCATGCCGTCGATGCACGCCGAGTCGTAGGGCGAGCCGGGGGTGAACACGCCGGTGTAGATGAGGGCGACGCAGGTTTGCGAGCGGAGGCCGACGGCCGGTTGATATTCGCAGCGGGTGACGGCGTCGAGGACCTGCTTGCGCAAGTGGGGCGCAACGGTCTCGTGACCGTTGATAACGCGTGAAACGGTGGCGATGGAGACGCCGGCTTCTTTGGCAACGTCGCGGATCGAAGCCATCTGTGGAGTCGCAGGAAACTGTATCCGGATGAGAAACTGTTACAGTTATCCTACTCCGCCGGTCCAGGGACGCAATGGAATTCCGGTGGATTTCGCAGGGAAAAGCCTTTTCAGGGGGTTTTTCGACTTATACATCGTTCTCTCGTACCCAGCCTTCGCGTTGACGGCGTGACAGAAAGTATGGAAAAATCGTTGACATTAGATACAAATGCGGCTAAAAGAGAAAAAGTTACTTGTCTGTTTCTCGCGCCGTTTGCTATTCGCCGACGGCGGTGCTGTTCAGCATGAATAGACAAGGCGGCCATTCAGCTTCGTCTTTTCCAGCGTTGAAATGCGACACCGATGCAGCGACGGCGTCCGGCCGTGAGGCGCGAGCTGTTCGAAATAACTGGTCTTCACGGCATTCACCTTGGGAGGGCGTGACTCATGAGGCGATTCTTGGCGGCGACGGCAATCGCATGCGCCGCACTGCTTGGCAGCGAACGAGGAAGCGCGGCGCTGGTCACCGTGGATCCCGGCGCCCCGTGGCAGGGTTTCATGAACGTATCGGAGCTTCCGTCCAATGGCGGCGGCTATGTATTTGGCAGCGGTTGGGGACCGGCCGATCTCGTGGCCACGTTCTCCGGCGATGTGCTGACGCTGGCCCCCAACACGATCGGCGACCCCGCTGAGTTCTGGTACCAGGGGGGCGGCGGCCCCGGCGCGCCGGGCAACAAGATCATGGAAGCCAACATGTACGTTGAGGACGACACCCTCAACGGCGAGACGGTGACGTTCGAGGGCGTCGTGTTGTCGAACACGCTGACAAGCGCCCATACGTCGGTGGCGTTCATCAAGGATTTCGCGCCGGACTATAGCTCGTCGATCGTCACGACCGTGCCGCTCGCGCCGGGACCTTTCAGTCTCAGCGCGGTCACGAACGGCGGCGCGGGTCGGCACATTCAATACGGCTTCGCGACGACCGGGGTGAACGTGTGGGCGACCGACGTCGGGCCGTTCGGCAATGTGCAAGTGACGGCGATTCCCGAGCCGGCGACGCTGGCGCTGGCGGGCGCTGGGTTGCTGGGGTGCGTCGCGGTAAGCAGGCGGCGAAAGTAGTAACGCAGTAAAGTATTGAGGAACCCCTCCGGCCGCGGGCTCGGCGCCGGGCACATGCCGGGCCCGCGGCAGCTTTTAGTAAACGAGCAAGCGTTCAAGACAGATTTGGGTGTATGCAGTTGTTGTCGCGCTTCTCTGGCCCCCTTGCGAGGAGGGCTGGGGAGGGGGCGAAGCGGGTACATACTTCAATCACCCCTCCCTAACCGTCCCCAACAAGGGGAGGGGACCGGAGGAAATTGGTCCTGAGAAAAAGCGTCATTGGAGACGACTGATGTTTACGAATTCGTTTACCAGCGGCCGGCGGCTGCTGTTGCTCGCCTTGGTTGCAGGCCTTTCGGCAGCGGGCCCCAAGAGTTATGCCGCGCCGGCGACGCCGATCGACACGGACGTGAACGCCGACGGTCTGAACTTTACCGGAACCGATGCGTTCTTCTTCGGCAACGCGTTCAGCCAGGACACGACCGCATCGCTCAACGGCAACGACTTTCTCGTGCAGACAATGTACGCCCAGGTGAATG
>DASVCM010000156.1:0-4222 GCA_036381635.1 Lacipirellula sp. | reverse complement strand
CGAGGCGGCCGTCGCGCTGCAAGAGTACTCGTGGCCGGGCAATGTGCGCGAGCTGGCCAACGCGATGGAATCGGCGCATGTCTTGGCGCCGGGCGAGGAGATTCGGCTGCAGGACTTGCCGCTGCGACTGCAGTCTCCGCGGACGGCAGGGGCGGCGACGTCGGACCTTTCGCTAGTCGAGATGGAGCGGCGGCTGATTCGCGAGGCGCTGCGGCGCACCGACTTCTGCAAGGCGGCGGCGAGCCGGTTGTTGGGGAGTAATATTCAGCGGCTCAATCGGCGGATGGCGCGGTTGAGTATTTCCCGGGAGTAGCCGCGACTGTACGGCGTCTTAAATGGCCGGACGCATTCGGCATTCTTTGCAGCCCCAACGGGGCGTAAGTCAATTGCCACGGGCGTAAGCCCCTGGTTTCCGCGCGCTTCACGATCGTAAGCCCCAACGGGGCGGCAGTGCGCGGGCTAACCTACTGCCGCCCCGTTGGGGCTTAGGCTTTTCTAGGACATCATTACCAGGGGCTTACGCCCCTGGCTAATAACTGCCGCCGCGTTGCGGCTGGAATTGCGGCCAATGAAAGCGCGTCAGCGCCGGGAGTGCATGCCAAGATGCCCGGCCAGGAAGGCCGGGCTATATACGGGCGGGTTATTTTGACCTGGGGTGGTTGAAATGACCTGTCGCGGCGTAAGTCGCTAAGCCGCAAGCGGCGGGGACGTTTGCCGGCGTCTTGGGCGGGCTGAAATGCGCTGTTTGTCATTTTGGATAAATGAATCTCTTTTTACGCGGCGCGCTGCGTTAAGTCGGTGTGCTTGACGTGGTTGCGCTTTCCTCTGCGTCGCTCTTGGCGCCCCTGGCACGGTGTTCGCTTTAGGACGCCGCGTCTCCAGTACACGTCCTCGACTCGTACGCAAACGCCTTATGAACTCGCAATGGCAACACACCGTGCTGATGGTGGGCGTGGCGACCGCGCCGCGGCCGTCGTCGGCGGTTGATATTTACGTCGCCCGGTCAATGCGCGAAGCGCTGGCGACGATTCGGCTCGTTAGTTTCGATCTGATCGTCGCGGGGCTCGACGACCCGGCGATCGACGTCTGGACGCTGATGGATCGCGTAGCGGCGGCCTGGCCGCAGCAGCGGTGGGTCCTGGCGTCGCCGGAGATCACGGCGGAGGAGGAGATTCTCGCTCGTTCGCTTGGGGCCGTGATGGTGCTGAGCGCCGTCCCCGCCGGTGATTGGATTGACAGGTTCGTCGCGTCGCTGCGCCGCGACGTCGATCACCCATCGCCGGCGGCGGCGCTGGGAGGCGCCTGGGCGGCGTGGTCCCCTGCCCTAGCCTCGGCCAAAGCCTCTTAGCGGCCGCCTCGCGAGCCGTTCACAAATTTGTCGAATCGCACTTTCTGACTTACTCGAACGATCAACTTTAAATCGCGGAGAACGCTAATGGCCGACACGTACATCGATTACGCCTACGAGGAAACGCCCAGTTATGAGAAGCGGCGCCGGCCGGAGCGGTGCAGCGTCGTGGCCTCGGTGCGGCGCGGGACGATGCGCGCCCAGCGGCGGAGCGGGTCGAGTTTTTCACCGTTTCCCGGCGCGCGGAGCGGCGGGTTTCATCGGCGAATGATCAAGAAGCCGTTTTACGGGATGTAAGGAAGGGGCTGGCGGCTCGCGGCCAAAAGAGATCGGTTCACGTTTCACGTTTTTGTTTACTTCACACGGCAGTCGTTACTGTCGACGACGGCCCCTCAGCAGGGAGAACGCTAATGGTTACCAACTACTGTAAGGTTCCGGCGAGATTGCTCGCCATCGTATTGATCGCGGCGACTGCCGCGGGCGTGCAGGCGGCCGACAGCCTGGGCGTCAATTTTGATTCATACGCCGCGGGCGATCTGCCCGGCAACAACACACCGACGGACAACCGCACCGCCGGCGACGACACGACCTGGTGGGTTCCAAGCAATGCCGCGACTTCGGCCGAAGTTCGCGCAGGCGTCGGTCTGGGCGGCACGCAGGGCCTGGTGATCGGCAACCGCGGCAACGGCAACGACGGCGTGATCGACAACGTCAAGTCGCCGCGGCTGGCAGAAAGCGCCGGCGAGACGGGCACGAGCTCGGGCGCCGGCGGCACGATCGCCAGCGGCAAGATCTTCCGTTCGGAGTATTCGTTCCGCACGGCGTCGGACACGGCCGTCGACGGCTTCAGCTTCAAGAGCGAGACGTACGGGCCGGACCGCACCACGTACTTTGGCGCCTTCTATCAAACGGCGTTTGGCGACACGTCGCTCAACGCACTGGCGTACGAAATCCGCGACGACAACGGGGTGGACGATGACTTGGACGGATTCATCTACGACTTCATCGCGCACCCCATCGCCTCGAACCTCGCGTGGGGCGAGTGGTACCGCGTGGTGACGGAGATCACGTTCGTCGACGGCGCCGACAACGACGTTGTCGATCACTTTCTGTACGACAGCGCGAACACGCTGGTCGGCAGCGCGACCGGCCTGCGGACGTGGGAAGAGGGCGCCCGGCAGTTCGGCTACAACGGCGGCCAGGTGTTCGGCGTGGACGCCGTGCAGTTCCAGGCCCGCGGGGCTTCGCTCAACGGCGCCGGCGTGCCGCATGACGTGGCGTTCGTCGACAACCTTTCGTACAGCGTCGTGCCGGAGCCGGCGACGCTGGGCCTGGCGGGCGTCGCCGTGCTTGGCGCCTTCATCGCTCGCCGCCGCCGGGCTGCGGCTTGATCGGCATTTCTCCTGGGTCCCCTCGCCGCGAGTGCGAGACGTCGCACTCGACGGCGAGGCACGCCCGGAATTGGCTCGACAGTTTTCACCTAACTCCATTTCGCTCGAACTCACACACCATTGTCATCATCATCCAGGAGAGACTCATGAAACTACTCAGCTTTAACTTCCGAAACGTCGGCGTAGCGACGGCGGTTGTTGCCGCGATGCTGGCCTGCACGGTCGTCGAGGCGGCGTTTACGCCGTTCGTCATTCGCAACGGCGCGAGCTCGTCGCCGCAGATTGTGCCAAACAACGATTACGTGCCGGGGGCGCTCGAATTCATCATCTCCGAAGGCGGGCAAAAGGCGGGCCTGGGGACGTCTCAGAGCGATGGGCAAACGATCGGCGACATGACGCAGTGGAAGATCACCCGGCACGACGACCCGAGCCGCTTCACCGCGGGGAGCGGCCCGGCCGTGGCGCCGTACATCAACATTTGGATCACCGACGGCGCCGGCAAGTATGCTGTCGTCGCGAACGAACCGTCGAACCCCGACTTCCAGCCGCTCTACAACAACGGCTACGACCTCGACTGGAACGACGTCAAGGACAAGCCGGCGAAGATCTTCGAGAACGCCGACAAGTCGTGGCTGCCGAACAACGGCGTGGGCCTGACGTTCGAAGACCTGGCGGGTTTCACAATTCAGGCGCCGAGCGTGGCGGAGCTGACCGCCGGCTGGGCCGGCCTGGGCACAGGCGCCCCGCGGACGTTGGGGACGAACGTGGCCTACGGCTTCAATTGGATCTTTGGCGACACGCTCTCGAACTACGTGTCGGGCGCGGAGGGGTACGTGGTGTCGGGCGCTGCGGTGCCTGAGCCGGGCGCGCTCGCGTTGGCTGGCGCCGCGGTCGCGGGACTCGCGGCTATGAGCCGGCGGCGGAATCGTGGCTAGTGGAAGTTTCCTGGCTGGCCAGCAGCCGTGTAGCCCCGGCCTTTGGCCGGGGGCCGGCGTTTGAGAAAGCTACATCCAACGTAACGCTGCCCCCGGGCGGAGCCCGGGGCTGCAGTTCAGTAACAACAACTACACAAGCATCACGACTAACTTACTGGGAGAATCGCTCATGACTCGGCAACTTATGAATCTGAAGACTCTATGCACGGCCATGGTCGTGCTGGGATTGATCGGCGGCGCCGCGAGCGCTGCGGCGCTGAATGGCGTTTCCGACTACGGGACCGACGCCCACGGCTGGTACTACACGATCACCGGCGGGCAGTTTCCGACCGGCCCCACGCCCAACGGCGACAACGGCTCGGGCGGCGTCTTTCGGTTCCTCGTGGATAATGCCGCCGACTGGGGCCGCAACCCGGCCGAGTCGGGCAACTGGCAGAAGGACGACTGGTTCTCGGACAACGCGGGCATCGCGGTGACGCTGCGGAACGGCGGAGCGATCGTCTACGACAACAACGGGCTCGAGGCCGACGCGGCGACGCCGGCCGACC
>DASVCM010000155.1:0-13034 GCA_036381635.1 Lacipirellula sp. | reverse complement strand
CCGAAGGACGTCGAAGAAAGCGGTTGGAACTTCAAAGACATCGTCTTTCCAAATCACCCGTACCGGCTCGACTTCGTGATGCTGCCGGCCGCGAGCGTGACGATCGAACTGGTCGATGCCGAAGGGAAGCCGCTGGCGGATTACGAGCTGTGCTTGAAGGGCGATGAGCTTTATCCCGCCTCGAGCGTGCTGGAATGTGAAACGACCGACGCCCATGGAGCGGCGACGTTCGCCGACGTGCCGCTCAAGTCGTACTGGTTTTCGCTCCGCGCCGGGCGCGCGGAGTACAAGACCGAGCCCGTTGAATTCCGCGAGGCGAAGCAGCTTCGCTACCGGTTGATCTACGACGACGTCGCCGGCGTGCTGAAAGCGGAAGTCCGTTAGACGTGCGGCGCGAAAGTAGCCGCGCTCCTAACAGCCCGCCGGGGCGCTGCCGAGTGAACGTCCACCCCGCTACTCCGGCGGACTGTTAGTCCGCGGCTATGGGCGCGTGTGTGCCACTGCTGGACGAGCCAGCAGTGGCGCCCAGCTTGGCTCGCTACTTGCTCGTCCGGAACGGAACCGCTGGCAGGCCCGCGGCGTTGTAGAGGTTGCCGTCCGGGTACGCGGCCCAGTTGTAGCGGACGGCCGTCGGGTCCGTCACCTGGTCGCTCCACACGACGACCGCATCGCCTTCGATTTCCGCCTTCGCCGGGACGAATTCTCCATCAGCGCCGGCGATGAGAAATCCTCGCAACGTCCCATCAACTCCTTGTTGCCCGCTTTTCAGACCGCCGCCGACGTGTTCGAACGAGAGCCGCGCCTTGCCGTCCTCAACGCTCATGTCGCGGTAGACGGGGCCCGAATAGGTGATGTTCTCGTCGTAGACGATAGCGCGGGCGGCCAGGGCGAGCCGCTGGCCGACGGTTTGCTTGTCCTTGGGGTGAATGTCGGTTCGATGGCCGATGTCGATGGCCACGGCCATGCCGGTGTTCGGGAGCTCGAGCGTTTCGAGCTGCGCCTCGCGGAGCGGCGGCCAGGTCTCGCCGCCGGGTTCATACGCCGCGAGCTGCACCAGCAGGAACGGGAAGGCGCCCTGGTCCCAGCGGTTCCGCCAATCGGTGATCATCAGCTTGGACAGCTCCGCATATTCGGCGTGGCGGCCGGCGTTGGCTTCGCCCTGATACCAAATGACGCCGCGAATGCCGTAAGGAATGACCGGCGCGACCATGCCGTTGAACAAGCGGCCTGGGAGGCTTTGCGGACGGGCCTTGCGCTGCTCGCCTTCCTCCTTGGAGGTTGGCGCCTGGAACGTCGCAGACGTTCCCGCGTTGAAAGTATCGCTCGACTCGAGCGCCTCGCGGCTGGTCCAGGCTTCCATCGGCGTACCGCCCCAGTTGCAGCCGATCAGGCCGATGGGCACGTCCAGGTGCTCATGCAAATCGCGGCCGAAGTAGTACGCCACGGCCGAGAATTTGGGAATCGTTTCGGAGGTTACTGACTTCCAGCCATCCGTCTTGAATGAGTTAAGCGGCTCATCGGCCGTCACATTCGGCACGTCGATGATGCGAATCTCCGGCCAATTGGCGGCGGCGATTTCCTTTTCCGGATCTTTGGAGCTGGCGACGTGCCACTCCATGTTCGACTGGCCGGAGGCGACCCACACTTCGCCGACAAGCACATCGGTTAGCGCAACCGTCTCATCGCCGGAGGCGACGGTGAGGTTGAGCGGCTGGCCGCCGGACTTCAGCGGGCCGACGGTCACGCGCCACTTGCCGTCGGCGTCGGCCTTCGTCTTTTGGGCCTCGTCGCCGATCTCGACGGTCACTTCAGCGCCCGGCGCAGCCGTGCCCCAGATCGGCAGCTCCATGTCGCGCTGCAGGACCATGTGGTCCGAAAAGATCGAGGCTAGCGCAAGCCGCGCCGCCTCGGCGGTCACCGCCTGTGCGAAAACCGGCGGTGCAATGATCGTCGCCGCCAGCGTAAGGGAGAGAAATGAGCGTCGGACGAGTTGAGTCATCGTGAGCATTCCTGAGCAGAACGGTTCGGGACGAACAAGTCGTGCCGCCATTCTAGTCGGAGAGAATGGGCGATGAAACCGCCAGTGTAGTCATCTCGCTCCACGAGATGATTGCCTCTTGGGGAGCAAGAGGCCTACAACTTAGGCCGCTCGTCGCGGTTGTTCCGCGGCGACGCTCAGCTTCGCTTTCGCACGCTTTCGTCCTTGCAGCCGGTACGGCAAATCGAGCAGGCCCGGCGTGAGCCGCTTCACCAGATGCAGCAGCTTGGCGTACGGCTGGATCACGACTACGCCCTGGTTGCGATAGATCGCGCGAACGGTGCGATCGGCGATCAGCTCCGGCGGCGCCAGGAGCCAGCGCGGCGGCTGCTTGTTCTCCGAGATGTCGTCGCCGCGAGCGGCAGCGCGAAAGAGATTGGTATCGACCAGTCCCGGGCAAATCGCGGTGACGCCGACGCCCTGCCGAACGAACTCCGCGCGGAGCGATTCGCTGAAGCCGACCAGGCCGAACTTGCTCGTCGAATACGCGGCCACGCGTTCCAATCCGACCAGCCCGCAGATGCTCGCCACGTTGACGATGTGGGCTTCCGCGCGCGAGCAGAGCGTCGGGAGCAATTCGAGCGTGAACTGGATCGGGGCGTGGAGGTTCACGGCCAACAGCCGGGCCCAATGCTCCGCGGCCATCTTGCGCGTCTGGCCGTAGTAAGTGATGCCGGCGTTGTTCACCAGAATATCGACGCCGCCGAACTGATCCAGCAAATGCTGAATCGCAGCCGAATTCTGCGCCGGCTGGCTGACGTCGCAGTGGCGGCCCAGCGCCTCGACGCCGCGGCTCTTCGCCTCGGCAACGACGCGCGCCAGTTCAACCGCATTGACGTCGATGAGGTAGAGGCTTGCGCCTTCGGCGGCCAATCGCAGGGCGATCGCCCGGCCGATTCCCGATGCAGCGCCCGTAACGAGCGCAGTCTTTCCACGTATCTCGCGCATTGCTGCTAGTGGCCCCCCGGCACGAAGCGGCAAGTATTTTAGATAGCCCGGCCATCCTGGCCGGAGTGACTCATGTCGCAGAAAGCAGCCCCGACCAAGCTTGGTCGGGGCTGCTTCCGTCGGAGTGTAGTCATCTCGCTCCGCGAGATGAGATCGTCTCGCGGAGCAAGACGACTACACGCGCCGAGCCAGGATGGCTCGGCTATATACGCCTACGCCGCCTTGCGGAGCGGGAGGCCGCGGTCGTCGTACTGCGGATCGGCCAGTTCGCGCTTGCGGCTGAGGTTGTACCGATCAACGCCACGGAGATGCACACAGCCCCAGTTGTCGAGATGGTACTTGCCGCCGTTGTAGACGCTGCGGTACTTCTTCACGCCGCGGTACACGGCGACGTTCGTTGGGATCGCCCGCAGGTTGAACGCCAGGCGATGGCGGTCGGTCGTGTTCGGCGCCGAGCCGTGGATGCAGCGTTCCATGAAGATAATGAATTGGCCGCTCTTGCACGGCACGCGAACGAGCTTCGCCGGATCGCGGTCGAATTCCAGCTTGAAGGCGGCGTTATAAAAACCTTCTTCGCCGCCGAACTTGATCGTCTTGATGCTGTCGTGCGTGCCGCGATAGAAGTCGAGGCAGCCGTTCTCGTGCGTTGCATCGTCGACGGCGATCCACACCGTAAGCTGGAAGATGTCGTTGCGATTCTTCGGATACAAGCCCGGTGACTGATAGTCCTCGACCATGAACGTGCTGGCCTGATGGAACTGGATGGCCGGCGCCTTCGGCGGCTTGTGGAAGATCTGCGTCCGCCACACCAGAAGGTCCGGGCCCAGAATCTGAGCCAGCCGCTCGGTGATCGCCGGGTGCTTCATGTAGCCCCACAGGCGTTGGTTCTCGAAGTGCCGATCGCGCGGCGTCACGAAGCCATAGGTCTGCGAAGTGGACTTTTCAATCTCGAGCAGGTCATGGCGGAAGTCCTGCATCTCTTCGCGCGAGAAGGCGTCGAGCGGACCGATGAAGCCGTTCTCATAGAAGCCGCGAAGCTGTTGTTCGGAGAGCCGCCATTTGGGATCGACCACCACCTTCGGCTTGCAGTCTTCGGGAACCTTGAACTCGCACGGCTGATCGATGTAGCAGCGGGTCAGCCCCGAGCTGATCAGCACCCAGAAGACGCGCAGGTCCCAATTGCGGATGATGTTGCGGATGTCGCGCGGCAGGAAGAAGGTCGGCAGGTGCAAGGCCTTGTAGACCATCAGCAGCGACAGGACCGGCAGTGCGATCGCCCGCTGCCAGAGAGGCCGGACCTTGGGATGCAGGTTCATAGGAAACCATTCCTTGAGGAAAAGAGGCTCCGATCCGCCCTCGGACCAACCGCGGCCGCGGCGGCGTAGCGCCGCGAGATAGCATCGCGGCGGCAAACTTTGCTGGATGCATCAATTATCGGAACGCCGGTCGGCGGCGATTCAAGGATTCCGGCGAACAGCCGACACCACTGAGTGCCGCTGCTGGCTCGTCCCGCAGTGGGCGCTTGGCGCCCGCTCCAGCGCTGCTGGACAAGCCAGCAGTGGCGCCCCGCGGGGCAAGCCCCGCGGCTAAATGGCACGGATTGGTTCGCAATTGCTAGCGGGTTTGTTACAATCGCCGCCGGAACGGCAAGCCGCACGGAGGAGAGGCTCAGCTCGCTAGCGTTGCTAGGGGAATCTCTTCCGATGCCCGCTGTCTCCACAGCCTCGCGCGACCGCTCGACTGTCGAATGCGATGCGCTAGCGTTTCTGGAGGCGCTCGAAGCCCGCGAGGCGGTGGACGAACGAGCCCTCCGCTCCTTCATCTTCGAAGTCTCCGCCGGCCGGCCGCAGGGAGTGCTCGATGCGACGGATCTAAAGATTCGCATCGATCCGCCGGAAGAAGAAGCATGGCCGCCGCGTCGCATACGACGCCGTCGAAGGCGTTCGCCGTCGCGCGACGGCAGCGCAGAAACCACAGCCGCGGTCGATGGAACGGCTGCACCCATTGCCGAGCCGACGCCTGCATCTGAAACACCCAATAGCCGCGGGCCAACGGCCCGCCGGGGTCCCGCCGATGGAGCCCGCCTCCAGCCGCCCCGGCGGGCTGTTAGCCCGCGGCTGCGCCGAGCGCGGCGGAGGCGTCAGACGCTTTCGGCGAATGTCGCCGGGATGGGGTTCAATTGCTTGTTGGTCGTTCTGCTGATGTCCGGCAAACTTCCCGGCGTCGAGCCGCTACACGAGCTGCTGTGGGCGACCGCGCCAGCTGTCGAAGAGATTGATTTTACCGATGTCAACTTTAAAGCGGCCGCAGAAGATACGCCGGTCGATGGCGAACGTGACACGCCCGAGGAACTAGTCGATCCGGGCATGGCCGCCTTTGGCGAACTTGAAACGACCGCCGCGCTTAGCGCGAGGGGCAACGACGGCCTCATGGCCGCCGGGACGATTTGCGGCGAGTTGGGCGCGGTGTTCGGCGAAAGCGGCGCCGGGTTGGCCACGTTCGACACGGGGCTCGGCGAGGCGCCGATGGCCAAGTTCTTCGGCCAGGAGATCGCAGGCCGCCGCATTGTATTTGTCCTCGACAATTCCGGCAGCATGCAGGGCGGCCGGCTTGAGACGGTTATCGCTGAGCTGTTGCGGTGCGTCGATTCGCTCCGCGAGGATCAAGAGTTCTACGTCATCTTCCACAGCGATATGGTCTATCCGCTGTTTTATCCTGACCCGGTCGATCGTTACCTTCGTCCAACGCCGGCGAACAAACGAGCGCTCGCCCGGTGGCTAGAGACGGTCGAGTTGTGCCTGGGCGATTCGGTGGACGAAGCCCTGGCCATCGCGGCGATGATCGAGCCCGATACGGTATTTCTTTTGAGCGACGGCCGCATTCAGAGCCAAAAAACGTTGCGGTACTTGCTCGATAGCCGCGCGCGAAGTTTTCCGATTCACACCTTCGCCGTGGGTATGGGAAGCAGCGTCGCCGGCCGGCGGAACCTGGCCGACGTCGCCGCCGCCAACGGCGGCGAGTTCCGCGAGTCGGAGATCCCCGACGAGATGCGGGACCTTGCGAGAGAGAAGCTACGGCCTTATCACTCAGAGCGGCCGGGCCCGGTGTGGGGCCGTCGGGTCAAACCGTTCCGCCCGCGAGGATGACATGGCATTTAGCTCGTTGTTGCATACGCCGTGCGCGCTGCGCATCGCCGCCATCGCCTTCAGCTTTCTCCTTTGCGAAGGAAGCGTCGCCCGCGCCGAGTGGCAGAATTCTTTGAAGCCGCCGGGCGACGCCGCCGGCGAGTTCAAGATGGTCGAAGCCGGCAAACCTGTCTGCACCATCCTGGTCTCCAGCCCCGACGCGGTCATCGAGAACAGCGCTGCTAGGGAGCTGCAGCACTGGGTGAAGGAAATCACCGGCGCGACGCTGGAGGTCGCCACATCAGACAAGGGGGCGGTAATCCGCATTGTTACCGAAGACGCCCTCGGCGACGAAGGCTATCGCATCGCGATCGAGGAGGGCGCCCTCATCCTCGCCGGCGGCCAAGGCCGCGGCGTGATGAACGCCGTGTTCGCCCTGCTGGAAGAAGACCTCGGCTGCCGGTTCTACACCAACGAGTCGATCAAGTTGCCGAAGTCCGATTCGCTGGCTGTGCAGCCGGTGGCCCGCCAGTACGCGCCGCAGCTTCGGCTGCGCGATCCGTTTTACAAGGTCGCGTTTGACCCGGTGTGGTCGCTCCGCAATCGCACTAATGCGCCCGACGCACATGTGCCGGAAGAAGAGGGGGGCCACATCGATTACGGCGGCATGTTTGTGCACACCGCCGCCACGCTTGTCCCCGCGGCGAAATACTTCGCCGAGCATCCGGAATACTTTTATCTAACCGCCGCCGGCGAACGAGCGCCGCACCAGCTTTGCGCGACCGATCCTGAAGTGCTGAAGATCGCAACGGCCACCGTGCTGGAGACGCTCAGAAACAACCCGCACGTCGAGATCATCAGCGTCTCGAAGAACGACAATGCCGGCGATCAGATCTGCCACTGTGAGCGGTGCAAGAAGCTTCGGGAGGCCGAAGGCGGGGACATGGCGTGCCAGCTCGTGCTAGTCAACGGCGTCGCCGAGGCGGTGGAGAAGGAGCATCCGAACGTCATCATCGATACGCTCGCGTACCTGGAAACAATTCAGGTTCCCAAGACGATGCGGCCGCGGAAGAATGTCGCCATCCGCTTTTGCAACGACTCGGTCGGCGCGTGGAGTAAACCCTTCACTCCAGCGGCCGAGTGCCCAGCGGCCGCCATCGCCGCCGCGTGGTCGGCCGCGCACGATCGGCTGTATGTCTGGGACTACAACGTCAACTTCAGCCACTATCTGGCGCCGATGCCGAATGTCGACGTCATGGCCGCGAACATCCGCTTCTGGACGCAGAACAAGGCTGAGGGCGTCATGCTTCAGGGCGGCTATCAAGGTCCTGCGGAGCGGGATGAACTCAAGGCTTGGGTCACCAGTAAGCTGCTCTGGGACCCGTCTCGCGACGAAAAGGCGCTGGTCGGCGATTTTATCTGGGGCCACTTTGGCGCGGCCGCGCCGATGATGGCCGAGTACGAGGCGCTGTTGGAGTCATGGCGTAATGAGCACGCGGCGGCGTTTGCCGCGCCGCCGGGCGGCATCCGTTATCCCATGGACGCCCCATTTTTCACCAAGGAGTTTATCGACAATGCGACTGAGATGTTCGCCCGAGCCAGGCAAGCGGCCGCGGGCGATGACGCCCTCACGCGCCGCGTCGAGCGGGCCGAATTGCCGATCCTCTATGTGAAGTGCGTGCGCGGCAAAGCGTTTGTCGGCGACGGCTACGCTGATGCGGTGGCGGAATTCGAGCGGATCGGCCGTCGCGAGGGACTCCAATTTCTGGCGGAGGGCGCTGCGAATTTCGAATCGTCGGTTGCCGCGTGGAAGCAGGCCGCCGCGGCGCCTTGAAGAGCCCAGTGTACGGTCCGCTTCTTCGGACTGTCGCTTATGCAACCAGTCCACAGGGCGTCAATGCGCGCAAAAAAAGAGCCCCCGACCAAAGCGGCCGGGGGCTCCAATAAAATGCGGGCCTCGAACGAGCCAGAGATCACTCTGGCTTAACGAATCGGTCAGGGGCAAGTGAACCGACGCGTCAAACTCCGTCCGAGGCCCCGCGGGCCAGTAAGCTTGGGTCCGCCCCGCGCGGCTGCACGCGGTGGACGGTTCTTCCATTCGCACCTTGCATGCCAGCAATGAGCGGATATCGCCGACGGGCTCGGCATTCGGGGTCGTAACGCGTTACAGCAACAGTGTTTAGTGTGAGACAAAAGCGGCCGGATTTGCCCGATCGAAAGCGCGTTTCCGAGCTTGCATTTAGCGATTCCGCTACGGCGATTCTCGGCGGAGTGCGTCGATTCGCGGCATGGGCTCCTTGGCCGCAGGTGTCGGCGGCTTGAACGGCCCATTTTCGTCTCGGATTGAGACTGTGCGCAATCGCCGAGCCAGGATGGCTCAGATATATAAGCGATGGCCATGCCGCTGCGGCAAACTCTTGGCTGGCCGTGACCGTACAGAGGATTCACGGCTATATTGCCACGCTTGCCTATCCCTATCTGGCGATCCCCGGTCCTGCTCCATCGCAAGGAATGCTCAACCGTGCCTCGTAACCCTGCCCGTGTCGGTCCCTATTTGTGCGGCGATGGACAGCCGCTGTTATGGATCGCCGGCCCCTGCGTCCTGGAAGACTTGTCGCTCGCCTTGGAAATTGCCGGCGAGCTGAAGCGCATCGCCGATCGACTTCCGGTCCAGTTGGTGTTCAAGGCGTCGTTCGACAAAGCCAATCGCACCAGCGTCAATTCGTTCCGCGGCCCGGGGCTGCAGGCGGGCCTGCAAATGCTCGCCAACATTCGCGAGAAGATCGGGTTGCCGGTAACGACCGACATTCACGAGTCATCGCAAGCCGCGCCGGCCGGCCAGGTGTGCGACCTGCTACAGATTCCCGCCTTCCTCGCCCGGCAGACCGATCTGCTGGTTGCCGCCGCCCGCACCGGCAAGCCGGTGCATGTCAAGAAGGGCCAGTTCATGGCGCCAGGCGACATGCGGCACGTCGTGAAGAAGCTCGGCGAGGGGGGCTGCGAGGATGTGCTGCTATGCGAACGCGGCACCTTCTTCGGATACGGCCGCTTGGTAAACGACATGCGCTCGATTCCGCAGATGAAAGCGCTTGGCTGCCCGGTGGTGTTCGACGCGACGCATAGCGTGCAGGAACCCGGCGGACTGGGCGACGCCACGGGCGGCAACCGGGCGATGGTCGAGCCGGTGGCTCGCGCGGCGATGGCCCAGGGCGTCGACGGCCTGTTCAGCGAGACACACCCTGAGCCCGACAAGTCTCCCAGCGACGGCCCGAACATGGTGCCGCTGGGGCAGATAGAATTACTCATGCGGCGGTTGCTCGCAATCCGCGACGCGGCGCTTGCGCCGCCTACGATCACGTAGTTTTAACCACGAAACACACGAAACACGCGAAAAGAGGAGTGTATTCCGCGCGAAGCGAAGGAACTGACGTGGCGCTAGATTCTTCGCTTCGCTCAGAATGACGATGGGGTGATTTGCTTTATTCCTTTTCGTGTGTTTCGTGTGTTTCGTGGTTCAAGAAAAATGAACATGGCCCGTCAGCATCGATACCCACTTTGGTTCGCCGGACTCGTGTTCGTGGCGATTGGCGTCCTCTCGCTCTCCAGTTGCGGCGACGCGCGCCGGGAGAGCCGCCGATCGATGATGGGCGCGGTCGACGCAGGCGACGTGTACCTCCGCAGCGTGGCCGATACGCTTAACGACCTTCCGGCGAACATCGATCTGGAGCTTCAGCCCGCTCAGCCGATTCTCACGGCTTCGACGAGCGCCGACGGCAAGGAGGTGCTTGCCGTTTGCATCGAGAACCCAAACAACCCGGACGGGACCTACAACTACCTGCTGGCGACTACCGGAAACGCGAACTTCTATTCGATCGACGTCCAGCCGGGCGACATCATCCGTTATTACGTGAACGTCGATGAGGAGTCTGCCGAGCGCGGCATCGAGCAGCGCACCGCGCTGGAGCTGCGGGTGCGGCGGCTCGATTCGCGCAATCCCGAGAACGCCCTGATCATCGAAGGCGGCCTGACGGCGCCGGCGGAAGTGCCGCAGCGGGTCGAGATCTGGCGGTACTCCGACAAGCGGATGGACGCCATTCGCTCGGCGCTCAACCGGTATGTCACGCTGCGACTTCCGCCGATCGGCTGGGAGCCGGCGCCAGATGTGGGCGCCTTGCAGCAAATCGTCGAGCGCGCCAACCAGTGGCTTCGCAATGAGCCGGACGATCCGGCGTGGAAGCGCGAGCCGATGCTCGTGGAGGCCACCGCCGCCTTGCCGCAGCCGCAGACCGATCCGCAAAAGCGGGCCGCCGGCATTCTGGAAAACTTGCTCTCGAGCGAAGGCTTGCGCGACGGCAACTTCCTCGATTGGGAAGGCCGGCTGCTGGCCGAAGCCGTTTGGCTGCGAGACATCGCCCAATGGGCCCGCGGAAGCGCCGCCAGCGACCTCGACGTCGCCGCCGCGCTGTTCGACTGGACGGTGCGCAACATCCAGCTCGACGCGCCGGACGACCCGATGGCCCGCAATATCCATCATCCCTGGCAGGCGATCATGTATGGCCATGGGAGCGCCGCGCATCGGGCGTGGGTGTTTATTGAGCTTTGCCGGCAGCAGAATATCGACGCGGTGCTCGTTCAACCCGCTCCGAAAGCGGGCGCTGCGGGCGCCGCGCCGCTCCTTGTCGGCGTCCTGGTTGAGGACCGGCTCCATTTGTTCGACCCGACCCTCGGCTTGCCCCTTCCGGGCGAGGAGACCGCGATCGGGAAGCTCGCGGAGCTGTCGCAAAACGACGCCCTGTTGCGGCAGTTCGATCTAGAGGGCGGGCCCGCATATCCGCTTTCCGCCGATCAACTGAAGCAAGTCGATGTGTTCGTCGTGGCGTCGCATCTGCAGCTTGCTCGTCGCGCACAGTTGCTCGAAAAGGCGCTTGAAGGCGAAGATTTCGTCGAGCTCGCCGTCGATCCGGCGCCGTTGGCCGAGAAAGTTTCCAAGCTGCCGCAAGTGAAATCGACGCGGCTGTGGGTGCAGCCGTTTCAAGCGATCCTCGACCAGCACACGCTGCCTAACACCGACGAGGACCCGCAGCGGCAACTCGCGGCGGCGGAGTTCGCGCCGCTGGCCGAACGGCCCCTCCTGTGGAAGGCCCGCGTGCTTCACTTCCAAGGGAACAAGGGCGCCCGCGCCGACGAGCGGAACGACCCGCTGGCCGAAGAGCGTGAGGGGCATGAAGATGCGGTGCGGCTCTACCGCAGCCACGAGGTGCGCCCGTCGAATGCGGAGCTGGCGGAGCTGGAGCTGAACACGCGCACGGTGCGTGCGGCCGGCAAAGCGGCTGCCGGGTATTGGCTGGGCCTGCTCAGCTACGACCGCGGCAACTACGAGGTCGCCCTCCAGTGGCTCGGCGACCGCACGCTCGAAGAGACCCGCGCCAGCCGTTGGGCCGACGGCGCCCGGTATAATCTGGCTCGTACCTACGAGGCCATGGGGAACCTGGAGGAGGCGGTGCGGCTGCTTCGCTCGGACCCCGAGGACGCCCCGCAGCGGCAGGGAAATCTGCTGCGGGCTCGGCGGCTTGAAGCCGAAGCCGCGGAAAAGGCGGACGAAACCGAAGGGTCCTCCGAGCCTCCTGCCGGGTAGCTACGCGGCTTGTTCGCTTTGCAGCCCCGGGCTCCGCCCTGGGGCGCTCGCCACTGGGACGAACTTTGTCCTGATCGAAAGCGACCCCCGGGCGGAGCCGGGGCTGCAGTGGGCGACGCTCTCAATCAGCCCTTGTTGGCCTGCAATTTCGCGGATAAAATTCCGGATTCCCTTACCAGTAGAAGGCCCTCGCCATGCAAGCCGACATCCATCCTCAGTACTACGTCACGCAGGTCCATTGCGGCTGCGGCAACACCTTCACCACCCGCAGCACGCGCAAGGAGCTGAAGGTCGACATCTGCAGCGCCTGCCATCCCTTCTACACGGGCAAGTTGAAGTTCGTGGACACGGCCGGCCGGATCGAGAAGTTCAAGAACAAGTTCTCGAAGGCGGGTTACGCCAGCCTGCAAGCGGGCAAGTCCGCGGCCGGCAAGAAGGCCAAGGCCGAGAAGTAGCTTGAGGCACGCTCCCGTCGCTTACGCTCCGGGTTCGCCGTTTGCCTTAGCTACGCTCTCTAGCCTCGATCCTTCGTTCCATGCGCGACATCCTCGAAAAAAACCTTTCCCGTTTCGAGGAGCTTGAGCGCCAGCTCGTCGACCCCGCGGTGCTTGCCGATTCGGCAAAGTTGACGGCGACAATCCGTGAACACGGCGCTCTCAACAAGACGGCGACGAAGTATCGGCGGTTCAAGGATCTCAACGCTCAGATCGCCGAAGCTCGCGAAATGGTCGAGGGGGACGACCTGGAGATGCGCGAGCTGGCCGAGGCGGAGCTTCCGGAGCTCGTCGAAGCTCGCGAAGTGCTCTGGAACGAGCTGCTAATGCTTACGCTCGGCGGCGAGGACGCCAACCGCACGCGCTGCGTGATGGAGATCCGCGGCGGCACCGGCGGCGACGAGGCCGCGCTATTCGCCCGCGACCTGTACGAGATGTACAAGCGGCATGCGGAGACGAAAGGCTGGAAGATCGAGGTGCTCGATCACAGCCCGACCGAGCTGGGCGGATTCAAGGAAGTATCGCTGTCGCTCGAGGGCGAGGGCGTCTACCGCGAGCTGCAGTACGAGAGCGGCGGCCACCGCGTGCAGCGGGTTCCGGAGACCGAGACGCAGGGCCGGATTCACACCTCCGCCGCAACCGTCGCGGTCATGCCCGAGCCGGAAGACGTCGAGGTGAACATCAAGCCGGACGACTACCGGCTCGATAAGTTCTGCGCGAGCGGCCCCGGCGGGCAGCATGTCAACAAGACCGAGTCCGCCGTGCGGCTTACCCATTACGAGACGGGCATTGTC
>DASVCM010000154.1:0-4434 GCA_036381635.1 Lacipirellula sp. | reverse complement strand
AGCGTCGTTCTGCAAGATTTCACGCAGCGGCAGCGTCGGCGGGAACGTCGCCGGATCGATGCCTCGGAATGGCTCGACCGCGAGCAGCCGATCGACCTCCGCATCGCGCAGCGGCTCGCCGAACGGGGCGTCCCAACGTTGCGGTCGGCGAGTGGCGACTTCCATGTCAAATAAGCTCTACTGGGAGGGCGAGGCCGAGCGCCGAGCCGCGATGCGGGCGCCCGGTCCCGGCTCGGCGCTTGGCCTCGCCCTCCCTACTTGCGACTCTCACTTGTACTCATCGGGACTTGGCAACAAGGGATCGATCGCGGCGAGCGCCGCCCCGTCGGCCGACGTTGCGAACTCGCTGGCTGCCTGCCCGATCGCATCCGCCGCCTCCACCAGCGCCTCGCGGTTATTCAGCTTCAATCGCACGCCCAGCGCCGCGTCCATCGCCGTGTGAACGCGGGGATCATCGATTAATTGCGCGATCTCGTACAGGCGTCTTTTCTGCCGGGCGGCCCGCTTCGCCGCCGCCACGCCAAACGTCGCCTTCTCGCTAGCACTGGCGGTAGCACGTAGGCTGGCCTCGAGATCGGCCAGCACTCCAACCACGAACATCACTCGCAGCCGATTTTGATCCGAAAGGGCATTCGCGGCGCCGCCGGTCCGCAGAAAGTTGTGCCGCACTTTCCCTTGCGACCAAGCCACCAGTTCAAAGTCTTCGCTGCCCGCTTGGTGTCCGCCGACGTTCACCAGCCGCTCGCTCGGCGACGTGTGACAGGCCAGGCACTGCCGGGCGATGAGATAGAGGTTCGCGGGATTGTTCATCCCGGCGGCGATGCTGCGATCAATCCGCTCCCGCCGGTGTTCGGGCGACTCCTGCTCTTTCGTGACTGATTGCCCGCCGTAATCGCTATGAAGCACGATCCAGTCGCGCGCCCCCCCGTGGCATGACTCGCACGAGACGCCCGCCACGGCTCGCGCGCGCTGCTCGTCGCCCTGCATCGTGAAGTGGCACTTCGTGCACTCGTCGTTTCGCTTTACGCTCCGCAGCCCAAGCCGTGCGGCAATCTCCTTCGCTTCGGGCCTGCGATGGAGCGTATCGAAGGTCGCAAAATGGGGCGTCGCCTTCCACACAAGCGTTTCGTTCTCGTGGCACTTCATGCACGACTCGGGCCCCGTGACGCTCGCCGGATCGCACCGCACAAACCCCAAGTCCCCCGCGGCGTTGACCGCTTCAGCGGTCAACGAGCGCACGCTCAAAGCCACAGCACAAGTAACAACGATCCGAAGTACTCTCGTTCCGACAATCACCATCAAGCCTCAACAACAACATCCCCATCCGGCCGCGCAATACACGCCAAACATTCCCCGCCAACAAGCTGCACCCCCGGCGGCTTCGCGTGCGTGACGCGCCCGGCGGCCAGCATCACGCGACACTGCCCGCAACTTCCAGCGCGGCAGCCCGATTCCAGCGCCACGCCCCCCTGCTCCGCCAGTTCCAAAAGCGACGCCTCTCCGCCCGTCCAGCGTAGTGACCTGCCGGAGCGCGAGAACTGCACTTCGCACGGCGTTGTCGCGCTCGCGGCGGCCAGTCCCTTCACGCTTGCCGGACCGAACGCCTCGTAGAGAATATGCGACGCCGGCACGCCCCACCGCAGCAACGCAGGCACGAGCGATTCCATCATCCGCGCCGGCCCGCAGATGTAATAACGAAAGTTGCTCGACGGCAGCACCTGCCGCAGCCGAGCCGCATCGGCATGGCCGTGATGATCGAAGTCGCGGCCCGCGAAATCCGTCGCCAACGGCTGCGAATAACTGACGTCGAGCCGCAAGTTCGCCGCGGCGCTGGCCAGCTCCGACAGGCGAGAGCGAAAGGGATGCTCCCGGCTACTGCGAAATCCCGTAAACGCAAAGATCGGCCGCAAATCCCCCCGGTGCACCAGCGCCGACGCCATGCTTACCAGCGGCGTCACGCCGATCCCGGCGCCTACCAGCACCAGCGGCGTTGAATCGGTCGGATCAAGGAAGAACGTCCCCTGCGGCGCCTCGGCGTGCAGCACTGCCCCGGGATGAACCTCACGATGTAGCAGCCCGCTGCCGCGGCCGTTGAGTTTGACCGTCACGCGGTAGTAGTCCTCACGCGGCCGCTCCGAGAGCGAATAGCACCGCACCAGCGGCCGCATGGGGTCGGCCGACGGCAGATGAAACGTAAGATACTGCCCCGGCTCGAACCGCGGCAGCGGCCGCCCATCTTCGGGCGCCAAATAAAATGACCGCATCCGGGGCGCCTCGTCGACGACCGCCGTCACGCGAAAGGGTCGCGTCCCGGTCCAAGCCTTCAGCGCCGGCTGGCTGGCCAGCGCCCAATCGAGCGCCGCTTCTAGCTGGTTCGCAAACGCCGCCCGCCGCTGCTCGGTGACGTCGATCTCCCGCACACGGCGTCGCACGAGCCCCCGCACCTCGCCGAAGGCGCGAACGCCCGCAAAACCCATCAGGGCCGCCCCGGAGATCATTCCGATCGACGCAGGTTCAAGCATTGAGTAGCGCATCGGGCCAATGGCAACCCAAACTCACGCAGCGCCGATGGCGTTCTGGTTGTAACGATTGAGCAAATTCATCCGACGAGCGCTGTCGGCTTGATTGAATAGCCCGGCCATCCTGGCCGGGCGACGAGCCATAATGGCTCGGCTATATACCTTCGCGTCGTAAACTTCATGACTCGGATCAAAACCATGTGGCAAGTCGCCCTCTACAACGAGCACCAGCACGACCAGTTTGTCGCCGCGGCCAGCTTCGTCCTCGCCAAGGGCCCGGCTGACGTCGCCTGGCGGCTGGTCGACGCCCTGCCGCGGTCCCCGGGAACGGCGACGATTCGCATGCATATCCGCGGCGACTCGCTGGTGGTCGACTGCCGCGACCTGGAGGCAGGCGTCGAGCTCGCCTGCGGCAGCGCCTTCTCCTGCGACGTGCCCGTCGAACTGCCGCTTCCAGCGATCTTCCAGCTTGGCGACAGTTGGATCGAAGTTCGCGCCGCAGCAGCGCTCGATTCTCTCGGCCTCGAATCCCTGCACGGCAATCGCAAGGCGCCCGCCATTCGCCGTGATGAAAAGCAGCGCGGCCCCGACGCCGATACCGTCGCCAAGTGGCTCTCCGCGGCGAGCGAGCTCCATCGGATGGCCGCCAGCTCGCCCGATTTCTTTGACTCGGCGGCGCAGATCGCCCTCGATTGCACCGGCCTCGATGCGGCGCTCGTCGTTCGCCATGTTGACAATCAATGGACCATCGCAGGCAGCGCCATCCTGCAGCCCGAGCACGGCATTTCGTTTGAGTATGCCGCTGTTGAACTCGTGACCTCCCAGCCAGACGCGTGGCGGCGCATTCCGAACGTCGGCCGCGACAAATCCACAAGTCATGGCGTAAGCGATTCGATCATCGTTGCCCCGGTTCGCGACGAAGCGGGACAGGTCGTCGCCGCGCTGTATGGCGTTCGCCACGGCCGCGGCGATAACCGCCGGAGCGGGATCCGCGCCCTCGAAGCCCGCGTCATCGAAACCATCGCCGACGCGGTGTCGGTCGGCATGGCTCGCCGCGAGCATGAGCTCCAATCCGCGCGGCAGCGCGTGCTGATCGAACAGGCCTTTTCGCCCGCGATGGCCGAGCGCCTGCTTCGCCATCCCGAAGCTTTGTGCGAACAGGTGCGCGAGGCGACGCTGCTGTTCGCGGACCTGCAAGGATTCACCCGGCTTTCGGAATGCCTGCCGCCCGCCGAAGCGTGCGCGCTCGTTGCCGACGTGCTGGAGATGCTCACTCGCGCGATCATGGACCACGGGGGCATGGTCGTCGACTACTATGGCGACGGCGTGTGCGCCATGTGGAACGCGCCGTTTGACATGGCCGATCACGCCGATCGCGCCTGCGCCGCGGCGATGCAGATGTTCCAGTCGCTTCCGGAAGTCAGCCGGCGGCGGCAACGCCTACTGATCGATCCGCTACGGCTGGGCATTGGCCTGCACGCCGGATCGGTGCACGTCGGCAACGCCGGCACGCGCCGCCGCCCGAAGTACGGCCCGCGTGGCCGCGCCGTCAACCTCGCCAGCCGGGTGCAGTCGGCCGCCAAGCGACTCGACGTATCGCTGCTCGCGACCGACGCGGTGCGCAAGCGGCTGTCGTCGCGGTTTGTCTCGCTGAAGGTCTGCACGGCACGCCTGCCGGGCGTCGATGAGCCGATCGAACTGTTCACGCTCTTCCCAGCCGGCGATGCGCAGCCATTGCAGAGCAACTTGGAGCAATACGCCGTGGCTCTCGAAGCATTCGAACGCGGCGACCTCGACGCCGCGGAGAAGTTGCTAATGGACTTGCTGGCCGCTGGGCCAACGACGCCCGCGGCGTTCCTCGCTCAGCAAACCGCCGCCCTCCGCAAGGGAGGTCTCGGCCGCCGCGAACATGACG
>DASVCM010000153.1:0-5360 GCA_036381635.1 Lacipirellula sp. | reverse complement strand
ATTTTGCCCGGGGTGATCGGCGTAAGTTCACAGACCTTGACGATGGACGCGGTGAGATAGAAGTAAAAATGTTAGATGTTAGATGTTGGATGAACAGCATCTAGCATCTAGCGTCTAATAAAACCATTCCTTGAGCGGGCTTGGGGCAAACAAGTTGCTCGGGAAGCGAGATTGAGATGTTTCGACGGAACAGAACAAGTAGTCGTCAGGGGTCAGTGGCCAGGGGCCAGGCTTCGGGCTTGGGGCCTCGGGCTGCAGCCCCGGCCTTTGGCCGGGGGTTGGGTCGCGGTTCGCGCCGCCGAGTCGCCCCCCGGCAGAGCCGGGGGCTGAAGCGCCGCCGCTCGCGGCGCGGGGTGCTGCTGCTGGTGGTGCTGAGCATGCTGGTGCTGTTTCTGATGATCGGCACGGCGTTCATCATCACGGCCAAGCAATCGGAGCGGGCGGCCAAGGCGGCCCAGCGCGGCACGGCGCGGGTCTCGGCCTCGGTGGGGATGGAAGACCTGCTCGACGAGGCGATCCGGCAACTCGTCCGCGATACGAACAACCCGAACAGCTCGCTGCGATTCCACTCGCTGCTGGCGGACTTGTATGGGACCGAGGGGTTCCGCGCGCGGATTGCTAATGTCGACTGGGCGACGACTCCTGATCTCGATGGGCCAAGCGGTTCTTATGTGCCGCCGGAGAATCCCACCGGCGGACAACTCCTGCATTTTGAGCTTGTGCCCGGTTCGCTCAGCGACATGTATGGCCAGGCGATTCGATTTCACCTGCCAAATGCGATGAGTACGCCGCCGCCTCCTTTGGTGGAAGACGCCCAGTTTCTGTCGCCGCTGGACAATGCCTACAACGGCCTGGTGCTGACATTCCTGAGCGGACCGTGCAAGGACCAGTCGGTGCGGATAGTTGGGTACCGGCCGCCGAATCCTTCGTTGCCAGATGACGATCCGATGCGGCATGCATTGATTACGGTGATGTGCCCGGAAAGCGAGTACGGCGGGACGCTGACGGTTGATGAAATCGCCGCAATGAACGCGGCGGCGTCGACAATCCTGGTGAATGGCCGACCGTTCACGGGGACGGGGTTTGGGCTTAACCCTGACTTGCGCAATCTTTTGCGGCGCGAGGCGACGGCGCGGCTGTCGCTTCACGAGAGGGTTGAGCCGGGAACCAGCATCAACCGCGCGCTTGCATTGATGCCGGATTACCGATTCTTCAACCCTGAACTGTTAGCGCCGGCGGCGTCCGGGATCCCGTTTAACCTCATTAACTCTCCCAAAGCCATCGTAAGCCCGGTCCATCTGGCCTCGATCCTGCCGCAGGCGCTACCTACGCTCGCACAGCGCATCGGCCCGGCGGGCATTGGCGGGGCTGACGAATCATACGATGCTGCGGATTATCAAAACATGGCGCTGGCGATCGTGCCGGAGGCAAATCAGCTAACCGAAACAGCGCTGCTAGATTTGACGCCCGCCACAATTGCACTTGGCACCGAGCTACAGGCACTGCTGACTGACAACAATGGCAACCCGATGGTGATCCCATCGTGGCACCGGCCGGCGCTGATCAACTACTGGGCGCGGAACATTGCCCCTGGGGCTTCGGTGGACATCCGCGAGTCGCCACTCGCGCAAGAAGCAACTGGGGCGCTTCTGCTGCGCCGCATCATGATGCGGCCCAACTGGATCGATCATAGGCGATTCACCGGCAGCAACCCCGAGTATGCGGCGGCGTTAACCGACGGCGAGAAGCTGGCCCGGATGGTTTACGGTCCGTGGGACGTTGACAACGACAACGACGGCGTGCGCGACAGCGTATGGGTCGACGCCGGGCTGCCGCTGATGCCCGGTCGCCACGGCAAGCTGGTGAAGCCGCTGGTGGCGATGCTGGTCATCGATCTGGACAGCAAGCTGAATGTTAATGCCCATGGGACGCTGGACCTAGCGAAGTCTTCTACTATCAATGGCGTGACTCTCAATCCGACGGTGCGACTCGCGGGCAACACCGCCACCGACCGAACGCCGCGCGGATCAGGATACGGGCCTGGGGACATTAGCCTGGACGCGGCGCTTACTGACCCCAACGAAGTTTCCCAAAACATCTTTCATTTCCGATGGGTGCTGGAGGGTCATGACTTTGGGAATGGCCGAAATTTTCCTGGACGCTATGGGTTCGGCCAGGGCGCAATCGAGCGGCCGGGGGTTGCCAACTATCGCGATCTATTGTCGCAGATCAATCAGTTCGGTTGGCCGGAGTTCGCCTGGCAGCTCACAAAGTTCGCGACGCCGCCAGACCTGCGGGCGCGATATGGTTTGGGCATCAATTTGCTTGGGCAACCGGTCTTTGAGGCGACGCTTTCCGGCGAAGTAGATAACACAACGCATGGCAACCTGATCGTCGATTCACCCTACGAGCTGAATCTTTCGCGGAGTTCAGTTGCGGGCGTCACCGGGAACGAAACGCTGGGCGCCGCGAACATGCCGTTCTCGCTGGCAGAATTAGAGCGAGTGTACCGCATGTACGACGCCGACGCCGGGACGCTGCCCGATCGACTGGCATTTCTGTCGGGCGTGCTGAGCCCGAACGGCAGTATTGGTGATTTGACCGATCGGCTGAAGTTCTCGACCGATACGTTTGACCTGCCGACGCCGAGCGTGGGGCTGACGCGGCAGATGCTGAATTACAGCGGCACTTCTGCGCCGTCGCCGCTCTTGTCGTCGGCTTCCGTTACCGGGAACCCGCCGCAAAGGCGATTGCCGCGGTCGATTGCGGAGCTGATGGAGATCCGGATTCGAGCTCGATTGAACCAGGCTGGCGTCGCGGCGCCGCTGTTTCCGGAGCGTATTACCGATGCAGGCGCGGCGCAGCAGTTGCGCGGCATCATGCGGCAATTGTTGGCGCCGGAGTTGGCCGACGGGACGCGACTGAACATTAATCGGCCGTTTGGCAATGGGTACGACGATGACGGCGACGGCGCGGTCGATGAGCAAGGCGAATTGACGGTAGATGGAACGCCGACGAAGATCTGGCCCAATCTGGCCAAGCGCCCTGAAACCTCGGCGGCGTCGACCGCATTTGACGGCGGCGGCAATCCGACGGCGGGAGCAGCCTTTCCGCAGACGCTGAATGACTTTAATAAAGACGGCAGCTTCGACAATGAGGTCGCCAACAATCTGTATGACATCGGAGACCCGAAGGTTATTGGACATCGGCAACTGCTCGCCCGCCATCTTTATGTGTTGGCGCTGACGCTTAACGCGCCGGCCGACTTCCGATTGAACAGCACTCCGGACCGCGTGAAGGAAGACGTGGAGCTTGCACGGCGGATGGCGCAGTGGTGCGTCAACGCGGTGGACTTCCGCGACGCCGACAGCAAGATGACGCTGTTTGAGTACGATGTCGATCCATTCGACGGCTGGGACGTGGACGGCGTCGTGGGCTTCAAATCGCAGGACGACGACGACAACCACCGCGGACTGGTCATCGGCGCGGCCAGGCCCGAGCTGGTGATGACGGAAACGCTCGCCTGGCACGACCGCCGGACGGATGATACGGGTTCGGAAGAGCCATTTCCGGCTGATCAGCAGGCGGAGTTGATGAAGACGCCGGACGCCGAGAACAACCCCGACGTCGAAGATCCGGACGCCGACAAAGATTACGACCAACTCGTGCGGCCGCGCGGCGCGTTCTTCCTGGAGTTATATAACCCATGGCCGTCAGGCGCGGGTGCGTCGCCGGAATTGCACGCGAACGCGGCGCCGAACCAAGCCGCGAATACGCCGCCGGAGCAGCGGCAGTTCATCGACGCCGGCGTGAACTTGAGCGCCGTCAGCGAGGCTTGGAATCCAGACACGCGACAACGGTCGCCTGTGTGGCGGTTCGCCGTGTACAAACGGCTGATGCAGCAACGCGGCTCCTATGTGCCGGTTCCGATGGAAGAAGCTCTCGAGTGGGACCCCGATCACCCCGATCCGGAGAAGCGTCCGCCCGGACAGCCGGATCGCATCATTTATCTGACCGACTTCGATCCGAAGCACGATGGCGAACGGGGGGTCCACTTCAGGAGCAGTCCGAATGGCGTGCGCGTGCGTCCCGGCCGCTATCTGGTGATTGGCTCGGGCGAGGACGAAGACGGCGACGGCGTCTATGAAACCATCATTGCCGATCGCAAAGGCATGCGGAATCCGGACGACCCGAACCGGGATCGCGTTCGGCGGATTGAACTAGATACCAATACTAGGCTCGGCGCAAACAACCTGCGCGTTAATAGCGTGCCGAACACGGTGCGGATGGTGGACGCGGATGATGACGTGATTAGGGACATTACGGCCAATCAGCCGCTCGCGATTCAAGCGCCGACGGAATTAGCGATGACGGGGCAAGGTCCAGGACAATTAAATCTGCAACCGGCGTACCTGGGTGATACAAGTCTCTCAGTCACCGACGTGGCGATCGTCGATAAGGCGACCGACCCGGTGACGAAGCAGCCGATCGATCGGCCGATGAGCCTGTCGGCGCCGTTCGACGGCTATCCGACGAAGTTCCGCGGCTCGGAGTGGAGCGAGACGAGGCAAGAGTATCGAAGCGCCGAAGGCGGGCCGTTGCCGATTGACGTTCCGCTGGACGGACCGATCGGCGGCGAGTTGAGGCTGGAGGAGCAGTTTGGGCCGATCGAAGATGGGCAATGGCCGTCGTACCTGGCAACGTTCAACGACGCGACGCGCCGTTGGGAGAGCCGCGTCGACCCAGTGCTGACGCAGATTCCAGATTCCAGCAACCCGAATGAGGATCAGCTTGGCGCCTCGTATGCATTCATCTACTTGCAGCGACTGGCCAATCCGCAGTTCGTGTGGAATCCCGAGTTTGGCCAGCCGGGGCATAATGAGCAATTGCCCGTCAATCCATATGTAACCGTCGATTCGATGACCGCAAATCTCACCGTGTTTAATAGCCGCGGCGATGACAGCGGCGAAGAAGAAGACGGCTCGCCTGCGAACAATCCGCGCCGGCGTTTCGCAAGTCATGTTCGGGGCTACGCCGCCATGATCCAGCAGCGGGCTGGGAACGGCCTGCCGCCCACACTGTGGGGGACGGAACTGCCGTCGGTGCCGACGGAGATTCGAGGGAATCGGGCCTTGCGACGGCCGCGGGCGAACGAGATGTTCGGCAATGCCGCGCAGAACCAGCGGATGGAGCGGGAACTGGCGGAGTCGGGCGAGCACTGGTTCAACGGCGTGCCTCACTGTTCGCTGGGCTATTTAAACCGGCCGTTTGCCAACCAGAACCTAACAGGCGAAGAGGGGCAGTTGCGGCCGCAGCAACCGTTCTCATGGTTCGTTTGGAATAACCGGCCGTACGCGAGC
>DASVCM010000152.1:0-3441 GCA_036381635.1 Lacipirellula sp. | reverse complement strand
GCCCGAGTCCAAGATGGGGCACGTGCAGCGGCAACTGCGGGCGATTAAAGAAAAGGACCCCAACGCCCGGCTGGACGTGACGTTCATCCTGGCGACGCACGTGAACCCCGAGGACAAGCTGCACGGGCAAGTCGTCAACATCGATCCCAGCGTCGAGGTCGGCGGCGAGTCGGGCAACACCGTTCGCATGACCGTGGCGTTCGACCAGGACGAGCTGCTGAAGATTGTTGACGACGCCTCGGCCGGTCTCGGGGCGAGCGCGGCCGCCCAAGCGAATCCGGAACAGGCCATCGCCGAGCTTAAGCAGAACTTGAAGGTCGGCGCCGACGTAAAAGCAAAGATCCACTGCGGCCGCGAGCCGATCGGCTACGTGCTGTTCCACGAGGTGTGGGAGTTCATCCAGTCGCGGATTTTGTTTTGGTTTTGAGATTCGGGAGGGCGAGGTTCCTGCCGAGCCGAAACTTGTACGCGCATCCGGCTCGGCAGGAGCCTCGCCCTCCCAAGCATTGATACAACTCCATTCCCACAACCGGCTCGGCCGATTCGGAGTCGTCTATGAACACACTCCTGACAAGTCTGGTGCTCGCGGCGATGGCCCAGTTGGCCCCCGCGACTCCGGCTGATACTCCGGCCGCAGGCGCTCCTGCGCCGCCCCTTGAGGCGGCTGCGGAGCGGGCGCCTTATCCCGACCGCATGCCCATGGACTTCAGCCCCATGGACTTCAGCAAAACGCCCGACGGCGATCCCATGGTCCGGGCGACGATCAAGGCGGAGAACGACATCATCGTGCCAGCCTCGGCCGAAGGGATCATCATCAATCTGCCGGTCCGCGAAGGGACGCGCGTCGCCGAGGGACAGGTGCTGGCGACGATCGACGATCGGCAAGCGCTGGCGGGCGTCGAAGTGGCGAAGCTTGGCTTAGAGGCCGCCGTTCAGCGGGCGAGCGACGACATCGAGGAGCGGTATGCGAGCGCCGCCGCCCGAGTCGCGCGAATCGACTGGGAGCGCGACATGGCAGCCAACCGCCGCACGCCCAACGCCGTCGCCGACATCCAGGTGCTGCAAAAGAAGCTGGTGTACGATCGCTCGGTTCTGCAAAAGGAAAAGGCGCAGAAAGACCAGGCCCTCGCCAAGAAGGAGGCGGAGGTTAAGCGGGCCGAACTCGACGCGGCGAGGATCCTGCTCGACATGCGCGAGGTTCGCGCCGAGTTCGCCGGCGAGGTCGTCGAGCTGGTGCAGCGCGAAGGCCAGTGGGTCAAGGCGGGCGACCCGATCCTGCGGCTGGTGCGGTTCGACAAGCTGTGGGTCGAGTGCTTCATCCCGGCGAGCGAGTTCGACCCGTCCGAGCTGGCCGGCCGCCGCGTGAGCGTGGTGGCCAACCTGGCCCGCGGCCGGAAGGCTTCGGCCGAAGGGCGCGTGGTGTTTGTCGATCAAACGGTGATGTCCAACTTCTACCGCGTTCGCGCCGAGGTCGATAACCAGCGCGACGGCGACTACTGGCTCCTGCGGCCGGGGCTCGATGCGGAGATCACTATTCACGCCAGCCAACCGCCTGCGCCAGTCGCGGAGCCGAAGACCGCGCGGCAGCCGTAGGAGCCCGTAGCGCCAGCAAGGGCGAATTGGATTGACGCCATAAAGATGCCGGGACGCCCTTGCTAGCGCTTCGGGCTCCTCACCTGCCCTATGCCCACGCTTGCCGACAGTATCGTTTCCAGCTCGTCGCGCAAGCTGACGATCCGCGCGCGGCCGGATCTGGAAGCCACGAAACAACGCTACCAAGGGCGAACGTACTGGGTCGTGAAGGACCCGGTTGGCCTGCAGTACTTCCGGTTCGAGGAAGAAGAGTTCGCGATCCTGCAGATGCTCGACGGCGACTCGAGCCTCGATGAAATCGCCGAGCAGTTCGAGGCGGAGTTCCCCCCGCAGACGATCCGCGTCGAGGAGCTGCAGAACTTCATCGGCATGCTGCACCGCAGCGGGCTGGTGCTCTCCGACGCACCGGGGCAAGGCTGGGCGCTGAAAGAACGTCGTGACGAACGGAAGCGGCAGGAGCTGCTCGCGTCGCTGACGAATCTGCTGGCGTTCCGCATGCGCGGGTTCGATCCCGAACGGCTGCTGAACCGGCTCTACCCGTTCGTGAGATGGTTCTTCACGCCGACGGCGACCATTGCGGCCCTGATCCTCGCCGCCGCGGCGCTGACGCTCGTGATCGTGCAGTTCGACGTCTTCCAATCGCGGCTGCCGTCGTTCAATTCATTCTTTGCGGCGCAGAACTGGCTTGCGCTGGGGTTCACGCTGATCGTGACGAAGGGTTTGCACGAGTTCGGCCACGGGCTGTCGTGCAAGCACTTTGGCGGCGAGTGCCACGAGATGGGCATCATGTTTCTGGTGCTCACGCCTTGTCCGTACTGCAACGTGTCGGACTCCTGGATGCTGCCGAATCGCTGGCACCGGGCGGCGATCGGCGCGGCGGGAATGTATGTCGAAGTGGTGCTCGCCTCGATCTGCACGTTCATCTGGTGGTTCACCGAGCCCGGGCCGCTGCACTATTTCGCGCTCAACGTCATGTTCCTCAGCTCGGTGAGCACGATCGTGTTCAACGCCAACCCGCTGCTGCAATACGACGGCTACTACATCCTGAGCGACATCCTCGAGATCCCGAATCTGCGGCAGAAGTCGCGAACGCTGCTCTACGGCAAGCTCCGCAAGTGGTTTCTCGGGCTGGAGGAGCAGGAAGACCCGTTCCTGCCCAAGCGGCATCAGGGGCTGTTCGCCTTTTACTCGGTCGCGGCCTTCTTCTATCGCTGGGTCGTGCTGCTGTCGATTCTGTATTTTCTGAACGAGGTGTTCGAGCCGTATGGGCTGAAGATCATTGGACAGATGATCGCGCTCGTGTCGATTTACGGCATGATCTTCATGCCGGCCCGTGCGATTTGGAAATTCTTCCGCGTACCCGGGAGGTTGTACAAGGTGAAGCGTGTGCGGCTGTATGCGTCGCTGCTGCTGTTGGCGGGCGCGGTCGGCGCCATTTTGTTCATTCCGTTTCCGCTGCGGGTGTGGGCGCCGTTCGAGCTGGAGCCGCACGATGCCGACAATGTTCACGTCGAAGTCGCGGGCCAACTCGTGGAGCTCGGCGTTGAACCCGGCGATTGGGTGAAAGAAGGCGATCTCATCGCCCGGCTCAAGAACACCGAACTTGAGCTGCAAGTGGCGCAGGCCGAGGGCGAGCGCAACGCCCTGCTGGCGCAGATCGACAGCCTGGAGCGGCTCCGCTTCGGCCGCCCCGGCGAGGCGTCGGGACAACTGAACGCATTGCGCGAGAGCCTGGCGCGGGCCGAGGCGCAGCTCCGCGAGAAACGGGAGCAACTGGCCCGGCTGAAGATCGTCGCGCCGCGCGACGGGATGGTGATCCCGCCGTCTCGCGTGCCCAAGCGGCCGGGC
>DASVCM010000151.1:0-4700 GCA_036381635.1 Lacipirellula sp. | reverse complement strand
GCATCGGCGGTTTGATCACCGGCGTGATCGGCATCCTTCTGCAGCCCTGGCGCCTGGTCGCTGAAGCCGACGTGTACATCGGCAAGTGGCTCGTCGGCTACTCGCTGCTGTTGGGCGCGGTGGGCGGCGTGCTGATCGCCGACTACATCGTCCTGCGGCGAACGCGGCTCGACCTCGCCGGCCTGTATCGCAAGGCTGGGCCGTACTGGTACGTGAGCGGCGTCAACCCGCTCGCCCTGGCTGCGCTCCTCTTAGGAATCGGCCTCTGCCTCCCCGGCTGGCTGGCAACGCTGGGCGTCGTCGCGCTCGAAAACAACGCGGGCGCGCCATCCAACTTGCCAACCGTCCCGGCCATGTTCGGCACGCTCTACAGCTACGCCTGGTTCACCAGCTTCGCCGCGGCATTCGTCGCGTATCTAGCGCTGATGAACACCGTAGGCCGAAAATATTTACTTCGAACATTCGAGACCATCTGATCCAAATGTTTGTTGAATTGTGCTTGCGAACCGGTTACTATCGCTGACATCTCGTCCCACTTTCTCCGGAACAGAGGTGGTCTCATGACGCGAACTCTTGCGGTTTGCGCGGCGGCGATTCTCGCAGTCGCGGGCGGTCGTCGCGCAGTTGCTCAACCGGCGTACCGATTCATAAACATTGCGGACACGAACGGGCCTTTCAACTTCTTTCAGTCAGCCGTCTCGATTAGCGATTCTGGCGTCGTAGCGTTCAGCGCCATGCAAGACAACGGCGTTAACGGGATCTACACAGGTTCCGGCGGGCCGATCACCACCATCGCGGACACAGATGGACCTTTCCGCACCTTCGGCCTTCCTTTGGCGATCAACGCAAACGGTACGGTCGCCTTTACCGCTAACTATGATGATCCCTTTGAGGGCGGAGGCCTCTTCACTAGCAATGGCGGCGAGGTAACGCCGATCGCACGATCGGGCATTCGAGACCCGCTGTCCCTCGTTACGGCGCCGTCGATCAATGACAGCGGCACCGTGGCGTTCTATGCCGAACCGCGCGATCCGCGGATGGCCAAAGGCATATTTACAGGCAATGGCGGACCGCTTACGACTATTGCCGACGAGACGGGACCCATCAGGGGACTAGTATTCAGAACGTCAATTAATGAGAGTGGGACGGTAGCGTTTCAAGCCTCCCGCGACGTAGGCGGGTTTGGAGTCTTTCGCGGCGATGGCCAGACGCTGGCTTTGATTTCGACCTTCATCACTCCAGGCACCCATTCGTCGATCAATGATCATGGACTCGTCGCGTTCGCGGGCCGTTCAGGCGACGTACGCGGCATTTTCGCAGGAGAAGGAGGCGGCGTAGAAATCTTGGTCGACCCGCCTCAGCTTGGGGTCACACTTAGTCCATCGCTGAACAACTCGGGGGCCGTAGCATTCAGAGGGCAGAATGCCGCTGGCGGCGGCATCTTCGTAGGAGGCCGCGACGGTACGGACGCTGTGATCCGCGATGGGGCGCCCCTGTTTAACTCAACGTTGTTTTTCCTTATCGATGCTCCGGTCATGAATAACCGGGGAGATATCGCGTTTCACTACGAACTGGCAAACGGCGTATATGGAATTGCCGTGGCGAAGGTGATACCAGAGCCAGGCGGCGCGGCATTGTTGATTGTTGGCGTTTTGATCTGCGTTGCACCACGGTGCACACGCCGGACGCCTCGGCGGACCTCGGCGTGACAGGCGTCGGGCGTGCGGCGGTTGGTAGCGCGGCGACGGCACACGGAGTGCGCCGGCTACGGCGCCGTGAGCGCCGCGTACGTCTCCGGCCGGCGGTCGCGGTAGAACTGCCAGGTGTTGCGGACCTCGCGGATGAGGTCCATGTCGAGGTCGGCGACGACGACGTCGTCTGCATCGCGGCGGCCTTCGGCGAGGAACTGGCCGCGGGGATTCACGAAGTAGCTCTGGCCATAGAACTCGCCGATCCGCCAGGGTTCTTCCCAGCCCGGGCGGTTGATGGCGCCGACGTAGTAGCCGTTGGCCACCGCGTGGGCTGGCTGCTCGAGCTTCCAGAGGTACTCACTGAGGCCCGCGACGGTGGCTGAGGGGTTGAACACGATCTCGGCGCCGTTCAGCCCCAGCGCGCGGGCGCCCTCGGGGAAATGGCGGTCGTAGCAGATGTAGACGCCCACCTTGCCGACGGCCGTGTCGAACACAGGATAACCGAGGTTGCCGGGGCGGAAGTAGAACTTTTCCCAGAAGCCGGGATTTACCTGTGGGATGTGAACCTTGCGGAACTTGCCGAGATACGTGCCGCCCGAGTCGATGACGCTGGCGGTATTGTAGTAGAGGCCGGAGATTTCCTCCTCGTAGATGGGGACGATCAGGACGATGCCGTGCTTCTTCGCAAGCTCGCACATGAGCTTGGTGGTGGGCCCGTCGGGAATCCGCTCGACGAGGTCGTACCACCTGGTCTGCTGCTCGGCGCAGAAGTACGGGCCGTAGAACAGCTCCTGCAGGCAGACGACCTGGGCGCCCTGGTCGGCGGCCTTGGCGATCATGGCGACGTGCTTGTCGATCATCGCCTGCTTGATCTTCTCGACGGGCGACGTGGCCGGCTCGCAGAGCGTGGCCTGAATGAGGCCGCCGCGGACGGTGCGTGGCATAGGGAGTTCCCAGTAGGCAGTGGGCAGTGGGCAGTGGAGTCGCGAGAGTGGTATCATACCGCGTTGGTTGGAAAACTGCTAATTCAAGAGGATTGGTGCGATGGCCGTTGCTACTGGGATTGACGTCGTGCCGACGCTCGTCGGAGGGAAGTGGCGGCCGAGCTCGTCCGAGCGCGGGGGCGACGTTTACAACCCTTCGACGGGGCGGGTGATCGCCCGCGTGCCGTTCTGCTCCGCCGAGGAGACGGACGCCGTCGTGCGGGCCGCCGAAGCGGCGTTGCCCCAGTGGAGCGAGACGCCTGCGGTCGAGCGGGCTCGCGTGATGTTCAAGTTTCGCGAGCTGATGGCGGCGCGGTTCGAGGAGCTCGCCGCACTGGTCACGCGTGAGCACGGCAAGACCCTCGCCGAGTCGCGAGCCGAGGTGCAGCGCGGCGTGGAGATGGTTGAGTTCGCCTCGTCCGTGCCGACGATGCTGATGGGCGACGCGCTGCCGAACATCGCGGCCAATGTCGACGCCGAGACAAACCGGCACCCGGTCGGCGTGTGCGTCGGCGTTACGCCGTACAACTTTCCGTCGATGGTGCCGCTGTGGATGTTCCCGGTGGCGATCGCCTGCGGGAACACGTTCGTGCTGAAGCCATCGGAGAAAGTGCCGCTGTCGGCCGTGCGGCTGGGCGAGCTGCTCACCGAGGCGGGTCTTCCGGACGGGGTGTTCAACATCGTTCACGGCGATCGCGAGTGCGTCGACGTGCTGCTGGCGCACCCGAGCGTGGCGGCGATATCGTTCGTCGGTTCGACGGCCATCGCCAAGTACATTTACGAGACCGGCACGCGCAACGGCAAGCGGGTGCAGGCCGCCGGCGGGGCGAAGAACCACCTGATCATCATGCCCGACGCCGATCTCGATCAATCGGTGAAGGCCCTGGCGGCCAGCGCCTATGGCTGCGCGGGGCAGCGATGCATGGCCGGCAGCGTCGCCGTGGCCGTGGGGCAGGTGGCCGATCCGCTGGTCGACTCGCTGCGCGAATATGCAAGCGGCTTGAACGTCGGACCGACCGACGGGAACGAAGGCGTCGACATGGGCCCGGTCATTCGGCAGGAGCATCGCGAGCGCGTCGCCGGGTTCCTCGACGTCGCCAACCAGGAAGGGGCGACGGTGGCGCTCGACGGTCGTCGCGACTTCGGGGGCGAAGGGTTCCTGCTAGGGCCTTCGATCATTGACCGCGTCGAACCGCGGATGCGCGTCGCGCAGGAGGAAATCTTCGGGCCGGTGCTGAGCGTCGTTCGGGCTGATTCGCTCGAAGCTGCCCTCGCGGTGGGTAAGACGTCTCCGTACGGAAACGGGGCTTCAATCTTCACCCGCGACGGCTACGCGGCCCGTGAGTTTAAGCACCGCTTCAACGCGGGGATGATCGGCGTCAACGTCGGCGTCCCCGCGCCGATGGCGTGGTTCCCGTTTACGGGGTGGAACCAATCGTTCTTCGGCGACCTCCACATCCAGGGCTCCGAGAGCGTCCACTTCTACACCCGGCAGAAGATGACGCTCTCACGGTGGTTCAAGAGCGCGGCGGATTCGCACGCGGATCCGGTGTGGAAGACAGGGCGTACGAGTGGGTAGTAGATAGTAGATAGTAGATAGTGGGTAGTGTTTTCATTTCCCTACTACCGACTACCCCCAACCGACTACCCACTAGCTTCCCCGATAGGTGCTGTAGCCGAAGGGGCTGACCAACAGCGGCACGTGGTAGTGCTGCGCGGGGTCGGCGATGTCGAAGTCGACGGTTACGCTTGGATAGAAATGCTCGACCTGTTGCCGCTGGAAATAGGCGCCCGTGTCGAACGTGATGCGATAGCGCCCGACCGCGAGGCCGCCAGGCTCCAACAGCGTCGTGAGCCGGCCGTCGTCGTTGGTGGCGCCGTAGCCGATTACCTGCCAGGCCCCGGCGTCGAGCTTTTCAAGCGATACGGCCACGCCGGCCGCGGGGCGGCCCAGGCGCGTATCGAGGACGTGGGTGGTGATGGGCGACATAACGGCTCAGTAGCTTAACCGACTCTACGGACTGGT
>DASVCM010000150.1:0-4000 GCA_036381635.1 Lacipirellula sp. | reverse complement strand
GAGGTCATGTTCGGCGTGAAAACCGCGGTGCCGGCGTTTCAGTTTCTCGATCGAGAGTCGGGCAAGACTTGCCTGATGTACGAGATTGATTGCGCGAAATCCGTGGCTGGCGAGCTGGCGGCCGAACATCAACCGCTATTGGAGGGGGGACGATCTTATTCGAACATCTACGCCGCGGGCGCCGACGAAGCTCGACTGTGCGCCGAAACGATGGACCTGAAGACGCTGCGGCAAATGGCCAGCCCGTGGAAGTTGGCCGTCGTCTTATTTCTCTATTCATACACGATCTTCCGCGTTGCAGTGCTGGCGCTGATCGAGTTGTTCCTGGCCGTCATCGACATGGTCAACGGTCTTGCGGGGAGCCAGCATTGGCGGGCCGAGTTTCGCTGCATTCCGTCTCGCGTCGGCGTGTCGATCGTCATGCGCGAGTGGCTGCGGGTGATGGTGAAGCTGTCGATTCACGAAGGGGCGCCAATCATTTACGCCAACTTTCTCGGCTACGACGAGCAGGCCCACCGCCGCGGGCCGAGTAGCGCGTTCGCCCACTGGGTACTCAAGGGGATCGACGACGTCATCCGCGACGTGTTCGCTACGGCCCGCAAGTCGGACGCTCGCGACTACGAAGTCGTCGTCTTTTCGGACCACGGCCAGGAATACACGCGAATCTATGAATCGGAGTTTGGAAAGACGGTGCAAGAAGCGGCAAAGCAGGCGTTCTCGGCTGGACCGCTCGCTGATCGGATGGTGAAGGGGCTCGATAATTACGGAGTCCGCGGCCCGGAGACGGATGAGCGCGCCCGGCGGCTACTGCGAGTCAGTCGCGGGCAAACCAAGCCGCCGCAGCCGACCGAAGATGAGCTGGCCAACGACATTATCGTCACGGCGCTCGGGCCGTTGGGGCACATTTATCTGCCACTCCAGTTGAGCGACGAAGAGAAACTCGCGTATTCGCGGGCTTTGGTCAAGCAGGAGCACATTCCGCTAATCCTCTATCGAAAGGCAGATGGTGAGATCATCGCGGCCAACTCGCGCGGCGAGTGGCGCATTCCTGCGGACGCGCCGCTAGTATTCGGGCCGGATCACCCCTTCCTGGAAGTGGCGACCGAGGACTTGATTCGACTCTGCAATCATCCGGATTCCGGAGATTTGATCGTCAGCGGCTGGAGCTGCGAGCAGACGCCGACGACGTTCGTCCATGAGAACGGCGCCCACGGCAGCATCGGCGGCGAGGAGACGCGCGGGTTCGCGCTCGTGCCACACGCTGTGCACGCTCGTCAGCGGCATACGGCCGGCGGCGAGACCTATATCCGCGGGATCGACCTGTATCGAGGCGCGTGGCGGTTCGTCCATCCAGGTCGGCCGCTAAAGCGCCATCAGCACAAGCTTCAGGTTCACCATCCGCCGGCGGCTGCTGAGGAAGCGCACACGGCGCTGCGCGTCATGACGTACAACATCCACAGTTGCATCGGCATCGACGGCAAAGTGCGGCCGGAGCGGATCGTCTCGGTCATTCGTTCGTGCCGGGCGGACGTGATCGCCTTGCAGGAAGTGGACGCCAACAAGCGCCGCTCCCGGCATCACGAACAGGCGCGGATTATCGCCGAATCGCTGGCGATGACGCATCACTACTTCGCCATTTCGGAGCATGGCGGCGAGCAATACGGGCTGGCGATTCTCAGCCGCTATCCGCTGCGGCATGTGCAATCGGGGCACCTTACGCCCGCGGAACCTCGCCGCCGCGCTGAGGCTCGCGGCGCCATGTGGGTGACCGTCGACGCGCCCGCCGGACCGGTGCACGTCATCAACACGCACTTCGGTCTGCGGCGCGAGGAGCGGCAGCGGCAGGCCGCCGTTCTTCTCGGCGACGAGTGGCTCGGCCGCATTCCCGGCGATGAGCCAGTGATTCTGTGTGGCGATATGAACGCCGGGCCCAAGTCGCCCGTGTGCCGTTCGCTCGCGGGACGGCTCCTCGATGCGCAAGCGTGCGCCCCGGACTTCAAGCCGCGGGCGACGTTCATGTCGACCGTTCCCCTGCGGCGGCTCGATCACATTTTTGTGAGCCGACATTTCACCATCGAGGGCGTCAAGCTGCCGCGCAATCCCACTGCCGCGGTAGCGTCAGACCACCTGCCTGTGTGCGCTACGCTCCGCCTGGAGAGCGCCGATGCCGCGGCAGTTTCGCGCAGGGCCGAGCAGTCGCTGCGCTAATGCGACTCGATTCACGCAAACTTGCATGTTACGCTCAATGGTTCGCCGGCATGTCGGCGATGGCGAGAAGCGACATCTAGCGTGAGGGCATCAATGCTGCGTCGATCATTCCTGGCGGTCTGTTGTTGTGCGGTCTTTCTATCAGCCGCGAACGCATCTCTAGCGGCGAGCGTCGAGGCCGACGTCGTCATTTACGGCGGCACTTCGGCGGGCGTGACGGCCGCGGTTCAAACGGCTCGCATGGGAAAGTCCGTGGTGCTCGTCTCGCCGACGAAGCGGCTCGGCGGGCTGACGACCAATGGCCTGGGCGCCACCGACAGCGGCAACAAGGCGGTCATCGGCGGGCTCGCTCGCGCTTTCTACCAGCGGGTGAAGCAGCATTACGACGACCCGGAGGCGTGGACGCTCGTTCGCCGCGAGGACTACGCGAACTACCGCCCCGCGGACGACGCGATGTGGATGTTCGAGCCGCACGTGGCCGAGCAGATCATCGAAGCGATGCTTGATGATTGGAAGGTGAAGGTTGTGCGCGAGCAGCGGCTCGATCGCTCCAAAGCGGGCGTCGACTTGCAAGACGGCCGCATCGCGGCGTTCCGCACCGAATCGGGCGACGAGTACCGCGGGAAGATGTTCATCGACGCCACGTATGAGGGCGATCTCATGGCCGCGGCAGGAGTCACGTACACCGTCGGTCGCGAGAGCAACGACGCGTATGGCGAAACCTGCAACGGCGTGCAGAAGGCCAAGAACGTCAAGAACCATCGCTTCAAGGTCCCGGTCGATCCGTACGTCACGCCGGGCGACCCGTCGAGCGGGCTCGTGTGGGGCATCCACGGCGATCCGCCGGGCGAGGAGGGGCAGGCCGATCATCGCGTGCAGGCCTACTGCTACCGGATGTGCATGAGCAATGTGCCGGAGAACAGCACGCCCTTCCCGAAGCCGGCGGACTACGACGAATCGCAGTACGAGCTGTTGTTCCGCAATTTCGAGGCGGGCGACCTGCGCGTGCCGATGCACGCGCTGATGATGCCCAATGGCAAGACCGACACGAACAACAACGGCGCCTTCTCGACCGACAACATCGGCATGAACTACGACTACCCGGAGGCGAGCTACGAGCGGCGCGCCGAGATCCTCCGCGAGCACACCTCCTATCAGCAGGGGCTGATGTGGACGCTGGCCAACCACCCGCGCGTGCCGGAAGCGGTCCGCAAGGAGATGGCCAGATGGGGGCTGGCCAAGGACGAGTTCACCGACAACGGCAATTGGCCGACCGAGATCTACGTCCGCGAAGCCCGGCGGATGGTGGGCGACTATGTCGTGACCGAGAACGACACGCGGCGAAAGCGGCAGCCGGAGGATCCGGTCGGCATGGGCTCGTACAACATGGACTCGCACAACTGCCAGCGGTACGTCGATGAAAACGGCCACGCCGCGAACGAGGGGGACGTGCAGGTGTCGCCCGGCGGGCCGTATGCGATCAGCTACCGAGCGATCGTGCCGAAGCGCGGCGAAGCGGAGAACCTGCTCGTGCCGGTGTGCCTCAGCTCGTCGCACATTGCCTATGGGTCGATTCGCATGGAGCCGGTGTTCATGATCCTCGGGCAGTCGGCGGCGACGGCGGCGTGCCAGGCGATCGATGCGGGCATTGCAGTGCAGGACGTTGAGTACGAGCCGCTCAAGGAGCGGCTGCTGGCGGACAAGCAGATTCTGCAGTACAGCAAGTAGCTTCCGCTCGCGCCTGCGGTCTGAATTTTGTCGCGAAACGCGATTTTTGGCGACAAAAAGCCAG
>DASVCM010000149.1:0-15980 GCA_036381635.1 Lacipirellula sp. | reverse complement strand
CGAACTGCAGTGTAGTCTGCTCAGCCCCGTCGGAGACGATGCGCTTCAGGCGCTGAATGACTATCGACATGAACTCGAAGCCGCGATCGAGCGTCGTCCAGGACAGCCAACCGCAAGATTCGATGAATTCAAGATTCGCGGCTTCGAAACTGCAACTTCAAAAGCACCAAGTTTGCTTACCATTTGCAGCATATGGCGCGACGAAGAAGTCCTCGATACTTGGTTCTCCTCCGCTCTTTGGCCCCATTCGACGCTCGGCTGGCCGGAACGCACGCCGGAGCTGGCGACCTTCTATCCGACCAGCACGCTCGTGACGAGCCGCGACATCATCACGCTGTGGGTCGCGCGGATGGTCCTCACAGGCCTCTACAACATGGGCGAAGTCCCCTTCCGCGAGGTGTACATCCACCCGAAGATTCTCGACGGTTACGGCGAGACAATGTCTAAGTCCAAGGGCAACGGCGTCGATCCGCTGGACGTGGTTGAGAAGTTCGGCGCCGACGCCTTGCGGTTCGGCCTGGCCTACCTGGCGACCGAGACGCAGGACGTGCGGATGCCGGTCGAGTTCGAGTGCCCGCACTGCCAGGCCGTTATCCCGCAGACAAAAAAGAATCGCACGCTGCCGCGCATCGAATGCGAGAAGTGCGGCCAGCCCTTCGCCACGCAGTGGGCCCAGTCGCACGGCACAGACGAGGATAAGAAGCTGCCGCGCGGCGCCGTGGTGAGCGAGCGGTTCGAACTCGGCCGCCGCTTCGCCAACAAGCTCTGGAACGCCTCGCGGTTCTCCTTGATGAATCTCGAAGGCTACTCGAGCGAGCCGGGCCGTCTCGGCCCCGGCGCGCTTCTGCTCGAAGACCGCTGGATCCTCTCCCGCTTAGCCACCGTCACTACAGAAGTCACCGAAGCCCTCGAGTCTTACCGCTTCGCCGACGCCTCGCGACTGCTCTACGCCTTCGCCTGGAACGACTTCTGCGACTACTACGTCGAGATGACCAAGGCGCGGTTCGGCTCGGCTACTGTGGGAGGCGACTCTGTCGCCGATTCCGCACGGCAATCGAAGCAGACCGGCATCGGCGTCGGAAACGCCTCCCACAAAGATCGCCAAGTCGCGCAGCGGGTGCTGGCGTTTGTCCTCGATCAACTGTTGCGACTTCTCCATCCGATCGTGCCGTTTTTGACCGAAGAGGTTTGGCAGTTGCTGGGAAAGGTCGCGCAACTCCGGTCGCTTACGCTCCCGGCTCAGGCGGCAGAGGAGAGTGTTTGCATTGCGACGTGGCCAAAGGCTGACACAACGGCGATTGATGCGGAGATCGAGACGCAGTTCTCCGACTTCCAGGCGGTGCTCGGCGCCGTGCGCGAGCTGCGAATGGCGCAGAACATTCCGCCGCGCGAGCCGGTCGAGTTTAGCGTCCGCTGCGACGACGCGACGGCGAAGTTGCTCGAGCCAATGCAGCCCTACTTCACGCAGATGGCCAAGGCGACGGCCACCGGCTGGGGCCCGAAGGTAACGCCGCCCGACGTGGCGGCGACCAGCCAGGTCAGCGGCGCCCGCGGGCCCATTGAAGTGCACGTCGACGTGAGCCGGTTCATCGACGTCGAAGCCGAGAAGGCCCGGCTCGCGAAGGAGCTGGAGCAGAAGCGCAACTTCGCGAAGTCGATCGAAGCGAAGCTGGCCAACGAAAACTTCGTCAGCCGCGCGCCAGCCGACGTGGTCCAGCAGCAACGGGACAAGCTGGAAGAAACCCGCGGGCAGATCGCTTCGATCGAATCGGCGCTGGCGAAGCTGAAATAATGGCGGAGACGCCGTGAGGGATGAACAGGAGGAAACAGAGGTAACAGAGAAAAAACTCTGCTGCCTCTGTCACCTCCTGTTCCCCTTCTCCCGTCCCGAGCCCGCAAATTGGGACAATTATTTCGCTGATCCGACGCGGGCCGCTACAATGAGGCCGCTCCTTTTCGACGGCGGACGCCGCCGGCCGGTTGGCGTGCGAAGCCGGCACAACTGGTCCAAACGGACCGGGGCAAAATCCGCCAAGATCCCGTGCCGCGCCGCGAATGCGCACGAGAATCCTAGAGTTGTCTCGCGGAGACGCCCATATGTTCGACACCGTTTATCTCTACGCGGCCATCATCGGCGGCACGGCGCTGGCATTTCAGTTTGTGCTGATGCTGCTCGGAGTTACCGACGGCGGCGATGACCTGGCGACTGGCGACGCGGGCGACCTGGCGGCCGACGTGGAACTGGGCGGCGATCTGGACGTCGATCAGCACCATCCGACCTGGACCGAGGCGGCCGACGCCGACCTGGGTCATCCCGGCGCCCACTGGTTCTACGAAATGCTCTCGCTGCGAACGCTAAGCGCCGCGGTGACGTTCTTTGGCCTGGCGGGCAAGGCGGCGCAGGCCCGCGGCATGAGCGATTCGCTTTCGCTGATGATCGCGCTAGTCGCTGCAGCGGGCGCCATGTATGGCGTGTACTGGCTATTCAAGCAAGTTTACAAGGTCCAGCACGCTGGCAATGAGAATATCCGACTGGCCGTTGGGCTGCCCGCGAAAGTTTACGTCCCAATCCCCGCGGCTCGCGGCGGCGTCGGCAAAGTAATGTTCCGCCTGCAAGACCGCACTGTCGAGTACTTGGCGATGAGCGACGAAGGCGAGCGACTTCGCACGGGCGAAGAGGTCGTCATCACCGACATCATCAGCTCCGATACCGTTTGCGTAGCCCGAGTCGCTCAACCGGCGGAGCCTCAGCACGCAACGGCTTAATGCACGTTTGATTTGAGAGCGCCTATCGGCGTTAAAACGCTAAACCCCGCACGTTTTCTTTCGCCAGTTTTGGCACCGAGTTAACCATGAACGCTTCGCTATATCAGCTCGCTCAAGTGGGCGGCCTACAAGAGTCGCTGGGCAACATCTACCCGATCCTGATGATCATCACGGTCATCGTCATCCTGCTGATGCTGATGGGCTTTTTGAAGTCCACCATCCGCCGCTGCGGCAGCAACCAGGTGCTGGTCGTATACGGCGGATTCACCGGCAAGGGCCGCACGGCGAAGACGGTTCACGGCGGCGCCAGCATTGTGCTGCCGCTCATTCAGGACTACCGCTACCTGAGCCTGGAGCCGATCCAGATCGAAATCCCGCTCCGCGGCGCCCTGTCGATCGAAAATATCCGCGTGAACGTGCCCAGCGTGTTCACCGTGGCCATCGGCACGCAGCCGGACGTGATGACCAACGCGGCGATCCGCCTGCTCGACCTCTCAACGCAGGACATTCGCAAGCAGGCCGAGGAAATCATCTTCGGTCAGCTTCGGCAGGTGATCGCCTCGATGAAGATCGAGGATATCAACCGCGACCGCGACACGTTCCTTCAGCACATTCAGAACTCGGTGGAGCCGGAGCTCAAGAAGATCGGCCTGGTGCTGATCAACGTCAACATCACCGACATCACCGACGAGAGCGGCTACATCGACGCCATCGGCAAGAAGGCCGCCTCCCAGGCCATCCAGCAGGCCCGCGGCGACGTCGCCGACCAGGAGAAGTTGGGCGAAGTTCGCGTTGCGGACGCCGAGCGGGAGAAAGCCATTCAGGTGGCGTCGGCCACCAAGCTGCGTGAGATCGGCACCCGCGAGGCGGAACGCGAGCAAGCCGTGCGGTTGGCAGAGCTGCAGAAGGAGCAGGCCATCGGCGAGCAGACGGCTGCCTTCCAACGCGACACGCAGGTGAAGGAAGCCGAGCAGATGATGCGCGTTACCGTCGCCGAGGCAAACGCCCGGGCGGTCGATGGCGAGAATGTGGCCGAGGCGAAGATTGCCGCCTCGCAGGCGACATTGCTCGTGCAGCGGGCCGAGGCATACCAACGCGGCGAAGTGAAGAAGCGCGAAGCCGAGGCCGCCGTCGTCGAAGCCCAGAACCGGGCGATGGCCAAGGCGGCGCTCGCCGAGGCGGCGAAGGTAGAAGCCGAGCAGCGGGCGAAGCTCGAGGCGCCGGCCAAGGCCCAGAAGGCCCGCACGATTGTCGAAGCCGAAGCCGACGCCGAACGGCGCAAGCTGCAGGCCGAAGCCGAAGCGGCGGCGATTTTCGCCAAGCTCGAAGCCGAGGCCCGCGGCCAGTACGAGATTCTCGCCAAGAAGGGCGAGGGCCTGAAGCAGATCGTCGAAGCGTGCGGCGGCGCCAAGGAGGCGTTCCAACTGATGATGCTCGAGCACCTCGACAACCTGGCCGAGGCCAGCGCCAAGGCGATCAGCAACATCAAGTTCGACAAGGTCGTCGTCTGGGAAAACGGCGGCTCGAATGGCCGTTCGAATACGGCCGACTTCCTCAACAAAATGGCCGGCACGCTGCCGCCGATGATGCAAGTAATGCGCGACATCGGCGGCGTGGAGATTCCCGAGAGCTTCGCGAAGCTCGCCGGCGAAGACGGCGCGAAGGCGGATTTGGTGGAAACCGGCCGCGTCAAGTCGCAGGACAACGGCGTCACGCCCGCCCACACCGGCGCGTAATCATATAAGCCCGACCATCCTGGCCGGGCGAGACACGGCGGCCGAACATGTTGACGGCAATGCGGCGAAAATGCGCCGAGCCAGGATGGCTCGGCTATATACCTTGCCGCCGCGGCGTTCCTATAATGCGCTTCGGCGTCGGCGATAATCGCCGTCGACTACTCAAGCTTACGCCGAACGCAGAAAAGGACGCCTCCCTATGCCCGTCGCCATGGAGCTGTCGCGGATCATCATCAGCGAGATCACCCAAGAGCAGATCATCTACCTGAAGGAAATCGACGGGACGCGGACCTTTCCCATCCTCATCGGCATCTTCGAGGCCACCAGCATTAACCGCCGGGTGAAGCACGAGGAGGCGCCGCGGCCACTGACGCATGACTTGCTCGTGAACTCGGTCGAGCAGCTCGGCGGGCAGTTTCAGGATGTGATCATCAGCGCCCTGAAGGACCACACCTATTATGCCCTGCTCCGCGTGCGGCAGGACGGCGAGCTGGTCGAAATCGATTCGCGCCCCAGCGACGCCATCGCGGTCGCAGTGACATGCGACCCGCCACTGCCCATCTACGTCAGCGAGGACGTGCTGCACGACATCAGCGGCGGGCAGTGAACGCGAGCTGCCAGTAGCCGCGGGCTAACAGCCCGCAGGTGCAGCGCGTTTGATGTTGCGTCGCTCGGCACTTCACCGGCGAGCTGTTAGCTCGCGGCTACTTTATGCCCTGCCGATCTTGCTCAGCCCATCACGTCGGCAAACGCGGCGCGGAGGGCAGCCAGCCCGGCTTCTCCCTTCTCGGCGTCGACGACGACGTTCACCCGCACTTCGCTGGTGTTGATCATCTCGACGTTAATCCCGGCCTCGCTCAGGGCCTTGAACATCCGGGCGCCAACGCCCACGTGCGTGCGGATGCCGACGCCGAAGACGCTCAGAATGGCGTTCGTCGCGTCGCTGGTGACCGGCCCGCAGCCGTTCTGCTTGGAGCATTCAGTCGCCACGCTCACTGCCTTGTCGATCGATTCGCGGGGCACGGTGAAGCTGAGATTCGCCTGCCCGTCGCGGCCGGCGCCCTGGACGATCATGTCGACCAGCAGTCCCTCGGCGGCGACGGCTTCGAAAATCTCAGCAGCCACGCCCGGACGGTCAGGAAGTTGAGAAATGGTCACCCGGCCCTGCGATTGATCGAGCCGAATGTCGTCGATCGTCAAATCCTCCATCCGCTGCAGCCGCGAGACGACGTCGATCGGGCTGGGCCGCTCGTGCTTATGGCCGCCGTTGCCGAAGGTGGCCCGCTTGTTCGGCGACTTTTCCAGTTCGAACTCCGAGTGAACGGCGCGGAGCGCCTCCATCCCCTGCGACCGCGGCACGAGGCAGGAGATCTTGATCTGGCTCGTCGTAATCGCGTGAATGTTCACGCCCGCGTCGGCGAGCGCCCGGAACATTCGATCCGCAACGCCAGTCTGCGTCGCCATGCCGAGTCCCACGACGGAAACCTTGGAGAGATTAGCCTCGTGCGAAACCTCCCCGCCCAGCTCCTCGGCGGCTTCTTCAACTGTCTGAAGAGCGAGCGGCAGATCGGTCTCCAGCACCGTAAACGCGATGTCGGCCACGCCATCGGCGCCGATATTTTGCACGATCATGTCCACCGCGACGTTCACTTTCGCCAGCCGCGAGAAGATGCGGTGCATCGTGCCGGGCTTATCGGGCACGCCGGTAAGGGAGATCCGGGCCTCATCCTTCGTCAGCGCGCAGCCGCTCACGGCCCGCTCGCTGCTTTCGGAAGAAGTGCCAATGATCGTGCCTGGCTCGTCACTGAAGCTGGCGCTGTTGAGCACGTGGATCGGCACGTCGAACTTCTTGCCGAACTCGATCGACCGGCTGTGCATCACCCCGGCGCCGAGGCTGGCCAGTTCTAGCATCTCGTCGTGGCTCACGCGGTCCATCTTGCGGGCCGAGGGAACTACCCGCGGATCGGTGGTGAACACCCCGTCGACGTCGGTGTAAATCCAGCAGGCGTCGGCCCGCAGGACGGCGGCCAGGGCGACGGCGGTCGTGTCGCTGCCGCCGCGGCCGAGCGTCGTGATGTTCAGATCCTCGTCCACGCCCTGGAATCCTGCGGCAATGACGATGTGCCCGGCGTCGAGATGTTTCTTCAATCGCTCGGTCGAGATCGACTGAATGCGGGCCTTCGTGTGCGAGCTATCGGTCTTGATGCCGATCTGGCCGCCGGTGAGGCTTACCGCGCTGCCGCCAAGGGCGCAGATGGCCATCGCCATGAGGGCGACGCTCACCTGCTCGCCGGTCGACAGCAGCATGTCCATCTCGCGCGCCGGCGGGTTGTCGGTGAGCTGTTTAGCAAGGTCCACCAGCACGTCGGTCTGTTTGCCCATGGCGCTGACGACCATCACCACCTGATGGCCCTGCTGCTGGGCGCGGATGGCCTTCCGCGCCGCAGCCATGATCTTCTCGCTGTTGGCAACGCTGGTGCCGCCGAATTTCTGAACGATGAGGCTCATCGATGATCTTTTCTCAAGCAATTACATTTACCAAGAAACACACGAAACACACGAAAGAGCAAGAGCCAAATTCAGCGGCGCCATTTCAGGCGCCGGAGGAATTCTTCTCGAATTATTCTTCGTGTGTTTCGTGAGTTTCGCGGCTCAACTCTTAATAAACCAGTCCATAACTCGCCAGCCTTCGTTGAAGGCGAGTTTGGAGTTGGCGGCGTTCGTATCGCCGTAGGATTTGAACTCGTCCGCGGCGATTCCGGCGCCGGCCATCAGGACCGGCACGTCGCCGTGGGTGTGCATCTTCGTACGGAGGAACGTCGGGTGGTCGGGCGAGATCATCATCCGCCAGTCGCCGTGCGACCTGAGCGATTCGGCTAGCGGTCCCACGATGTGGCGGTCGATCTCCTCGATCGCCTTCACCTTCTCGGCGGCGTTTCCCTGGTGCGACGCTTCGTCCGGCGCTTCGATGTGAACGCAAATGAGATCCACGTGGCTAAGTGCGTCGACTGCCGCCCTGCCCTTCGCAGCGTAATCGGTGTCGATGTAGCCGGTGGCGCCCGGAACCTCGATGTTCTGCCAGCCCACGAGCGTCGCCAGCCCGCGGAGCAAGTCGACCGCGGTAATCATGGCGCCATGGACGCCATAGGCCCGATCGAACCGCTCCAAGGCGGGCGCGCGTCCCAGACCCCAAAGCCAGACATTCGTCGCCGTCAGTTTGCCGTAGCCCTGGCGAACAACATTTACTGGATGATCGCGGAACAGCTCGACCGACTTTTCCATAAGAGAGACGAGCAGATCGCTGCCGGGGCCGCGCGGGAAATCGTCGGTGATCGATTGATCCGTGAGGTCGTGCGGCGGCGTCGAGCGGGTTTCATGGGTAAACGGCGCCGGGTCGCTCACGCCGCGCCAGATGAGCAGATTGCGATAGCTCACGCCCGGTACGAAATGGAGGGCCGGCCCATGCACGGAATGAGCGCCCACGTATTCCTGCATCGTCGCGAGCAGCTTGGCCGACTCCTCCGTGCTGATGTGGTCGGCGGTGAAATCCCGCATCACCTGGCCTTCGACCGTCACCAGGTTGCAGCGGACGGCCCAGTCCTCGGCGCCGAGCTCGATTCCCTGAGCGGCCGCCTCGATCGGCGCTCGACCGGTGAAGTTCTTGATCGGGTCATAGCCCAAAAGGCTCATGTTGCCGACTTCCGACCCTGCCGGCAGCGATTTCGGCGTATGACAAGCTCGCGCAACAACGCCCGCCGCCGCGAGCGCATCCATGGCCGGCGTGCTCGCCGCCTCCAGCGGCGTGCGCCCGCCGAGAGCCTCTTGCGGCTCATCGGCGGCGCCATCCGGGATGATGATTGCGTACTTCATAGCAAATTCGTTGATCTCTCAGCCACGAGCTAACTGCTCGCCGGTGCAGCGCGATTGATGTCGCGTCGTTCGGCGATTCGCCGGCGGGCTGTTAGCCCGCGGCTAATAATCTACTTCAATCTCGCACCCACATGCGGACCGTCTCGCCCCGGACCGGCGGCAGCTTGTCGATCTCCTCGCAGGCCCGGTGGGCGTCCCCTTCGCTTGTTTCGTGCGTCATGATGATCAGCGGGACGATGCCGTCCATCAGTAGCGGCTCATGTTGCAGGACGGAGGCAATCGAGATGTCGTGCTTGCCGAGCACCGACGTCACTTGCGAAAGCACGCCGGGGCTGTCTTTGACCATGACCCGCAGATAAAACTTCGCCCGGGCGGCGTCGTTTGGAGCGGCGGTCACGCGCGCCTGGCGGTTTGACCACAGCTCCAGCGTCCGGAACGTGATTGCTGTGCGGCCGACCGCCGTGTCGATCATGTCGGCGACGACCGCCGAGGCCGTCGGCATCTGCCCTGCTCCCTGGCCAAAGTAGAACAACGGTCCTACCGCGTCCCCCTTCAGGCGGATGGCATTGAACGGACCGCTTACTTCGGCCAACGGACTGCGGGCTCGCACCAGCGCCGGCGATACGTCAAGTTCGAGATAATCATCTACCAGGTCGGCCGTGGCCAGCAGCTTGATGCGGTAGCCCATCTCTTTGGCGAAGCGAACGTCGGCCACGTCGAGCTTGTCGATCCCCACGCGCGGAATGTCCTTCCAATCGACGCGGGCGCCGAACGCCAGGTGCGCAAGGATCGCCAGCTTCTGAGCCGCGTCGCTGCCGTCGACGTCCATCGTCGGATCGGCCTCCGCGTAACCCAGCTTTTGCGCTTCGGCCAGCACCGTCGCGTAGCTGGCGCCTTCGTCGTGCATCTTCGACAGGATGAAATTGCTCGTGCCGTTGAGGATGCCGTGGAGCGATTCGATCTGATTGGCCGAGAGGCAGGTGCTGATGTTTGCAATAATCGGAATGCCGCCGGCGACCGAGGCCTCGAAGGCGATCGAGCGGCCAAGCTCGCGCGCACGGTCGAACAATTCCGGCCCGTGCTCGGCCAGCAGCGCCTTGTTGGCTGTGATCACGTCCTTGCCGCTTTCCAGCAGCCGCAACATGATCGTCCGCGCCGGCTCCAGCCCGCCGACGAGGTGCGCAACGACCTTGATTTCGGAGTTCTCAATAACCTCGTTAACGTCGTTAGTCAGCACGCCTTTAGGCAGGTCGCAGTCGCGGAGCTTCTTCAGGTCCCGGACCACCGCCTTCTCGAGCCACAATACGCGTCCCGCATGCCGAGCCGTGCGATCGCCATGGTCCAGCAGCAGCTTAGCGACGCCGCTGCCGACGGTTCCGAGCCCGATGATGGCAACTTTGGTTTTTTCCATGGGCGATGGCTATATAGCCGTGCCCTCCTGGCTCGGCGAGTTACGAAACACAGCATTGATCTAAGTAATTCACCCGGCCAGGATGGCCGGGCTATTTAGGTTCGGGCAAGCACGCCATGGTAATTCGCCAGCGGAGCGAACGTCAACGGTGGACACGGTTTGCGCCGCCGCCCACTGGCGATAGAATCGTCGGTTCTATCCAGTCTTCCTGAATCCTGCTTCTTATGCCTCGCTACAACCCCGCTGCGATTGAGCCCAAGTGGCAAGCCTACTGGGAGGAGCATGCTACGTTCGCCGCGCCGCGGATGCCCGCCGGCGAGAAGCTGTACGTCCTCGACATGTTCCCCTACCCCAGCGGCGACGGCCTGCACGTGGGCCATCCCGAGGGGTACACCGCCACCGACATCGTATGTCGCGCGGCCCGCATGCAAGGTAAGAGCGTCGTCCATCCGATGGGGTTCGACTCCTTCGGTCTGCCGGCCGAGGAGCATGCGATCAAGACGGGCGTCCACCCGCGGATTCAGACCGAAAAGAACATCGACACGTTCCGCCGGCAACTGAAAATGCTCGGCTTCAGCTACGACTGGGGCCGAGAGATCGCCACAACCGACGTCGGGTATTTCCGCTGGACGCAGTGGATTTTTCTGCAGATCTACGACACGTGGTTCGACGCGGAGCTGCAACGCGGGCGGCCGATCAGCGAGCTGCCGATTCCGCCGGAGGTGAAGGCTGCTGGCGACGACGCGGTGCGGGTGTATCAGGATGAACGCCGGCTGGCGTACCAGAGCGAAGCGCCGGTCAATTGGTGCCCAGCCCTGGGCACGGTGCTTGCCAATGAGGAAGTGATCGACGGCAAGAGCGAGCGCGGCAGTCATCCCGTCGTGCGATTGCCGCTCCGGCAGTGGATGCTGCGGATCACGGCATACGCCGACCGACTGGAGCGAGATCTTGAAAGCCTCGACTGGCACGAGGGCATTAAGGCGCTGCAGCGCAACTGGATCGGCCGCAGCACGGGCGCCGAGGTCGACTTCTACATCGGCCACTTAGCCCCCGGCGAGTCGCCGGGGGCCAATTCGGGCGGCAAGTCCGATTTCGACGAATGGCGCGCGGTACGCGCCGCCGCCGGCTTTCCCACAAAGTCGGCCGACGACGTGCTCCGCATCTACACCACGCGCCCCGACACGCTCTTCGGCGCCACCTACATGGTGATCGCGCCGGAGCATCCATTCGTCGAGCGGCTCACGACGCCGGACAACCGCGACGCCATCGAAGCCTACCGCAAGCAAGCCGCCGCAAAGAGCGACCTCGATCGCACCGAACTCGCGAAAGAAAAGACCGGCGTCTTCACCGGCAGCTACGCGATCAATCCCGTGAACGGCGAGTCGGTCCCCATTTGGATTGCCGACTATGTCCTGATCAGCTACGGCACCGGCGCCATCATGGCCGTACCGGCGCACGACGAACGCGACTTCGAGTTCGCCCGGAAGTACAACATCCCGATCCGCGCCGTCGTCCAGCCGGGGGATCATGTCCCGAGGGAAGAAGCAGCGAAGATCCTCGCCGGCGAGCAGGTCTACACCGAGCTGGGCACGGCGATCAACTCTGGCGAATTCAACGGCCTCACGACGCCTGAGTTCAAGCAGCTCATTACTGACTGGCTCACGAAGAACGGCCTCGGCCACGAAGCAGTAAACTACAAACTCCGCGACTGGCTCTTCTCGCGGCAGCGCTTCTGGGGCGAGCCGTTCCCAATCCTGCACGAACTCGACGCTGCCGGACACAAAACCGGCCGCGTCCGCGCTGTGCCGGAGAACCAACTGCCAGTCGACCTGCCGCACCTCGAAGACTTCAAGCCCCACGGCCGCCCCGAGCCGCCGCTCGACAAGGCGCCGGACGACTGGCTCTACCCGGTGATCGACGGCGTGCGCTACAAGCGCGAGACGAACACGATGCCGCAGTGGGCCGGCAGTTGCTGGTACTACCTGCGGTTTCTCGATCTGAAGAACGACAAGGCGCCGATCGACCCGGCGGTCGAGAGGGCGTGGATGCCGGTGGACCTGTACATCGGCGGCGCCGAGCACGCGGTGCTCCACCTGCTCTACTCGCGGTTCTGGCACAAGGTGCTCTACGACCGCGGCGTGGTGAGCTCGCCCGAGCCGTTCCAGAAGCTGGTCAATCAGGGCATGATTCTCGGCGACAACAATGAGAAAATGTCCAAGGCTCGCGGCAACGTCGTTAATCCTGACGACGTAGTTAAGGAGTACGGCGCCGATGCATTACGGCTCTACGAAATGTTCATGGGACCTCTTGAGGCGACAAAGCCTTGGAGCATGAAGGGAGTCAATGGCGTCCGCGATTTCCTGGGCCGCGTGTGGCGGATGATCATCGATGATCGTACAGAAGCGATGGCACTGAATCCCGCGGTGACCGACGCAGCGCCGAACGACGAGGAGCTCCGCACGCTCCACCGCACCATCAAGGCGGTGACCGACGACATCGCCCGGCTGGCGTTCAACACGGCCATCTCGCGGATGATGGAGTTCACCAACTTCTTCACCAAGTCCGACCGGCGCCCGCGGGCCGCGATGGAACAGTTCGTGCTCCTGCTCTCGCCGTTCGCGCCGCATATTGCCGAGGAGCTGTGGCAGACATTGGGCCACTCGAAAACGCTCGCCTACGAGCCGTGGCCAAAGTACGACGAAGCGCTGCTGGTCGAGTCAACAATCGAACTACCGGTGCAAATCAACGGCAAAGTCCGCAGCAAAATCACCGTCCCCGCCGACGCCGACAATGGCGCGATCCTGCTCGCCGCCAAAGCGGATCCTAAGGTGGCCGACTATATTAGTGGCAAGCAAATCCTCAAAGAAATTGTCGTCCCGGGGAAGTTAGTGAACATCGTCATTAAAGGCTGAACTGATTTGTGGGAGGCGTCTCCGACGCCGATTTCAATGTCCATGCCGAAACGCCCAACCCTTCACGGTCGGTCTTCATCACTTCGGAAGGGACGAATCTCCGAGGATTACGCCTGCTACTCTATCACTAAGAGAGTCAACAACTGGGAACGATTACTGGCAACTCCGGCAACTTCCCGCATTGTCCTCGATAGCTGGAACTACCTTCGCTCAAGAGGCCGCATCAAACTCTTCACCTTCTGCATCATGCCTGATCACTTTCATATGATCCTATGCTTGATGCCAGGCGAAGACTTATCGAAGGTGTTTGAGGATAGCGGCAAGTTTACTGCTCGCGAGTTGAACAAGCTTCTCGGTCGCAGCGGACAGTTCTGGCAAGAGGGATTTCATGATCACCGCTGTCGGAACGAAAATGAATTGCACGATTTGTCGTTGTATATCGAACACAATCCGATTCGCGCTGGTTTGGTAGCTGCCGCGGACCTTTGGCCCTTTTCATCTGCATTCCCTGAAAACCACGGCATGCTTGATCGCGAGTGGTGGCCGTAAATCGGCGTCGGAGACGCCTCCCACAATCCCATCCCCCTGATAGCACTCTCATCATGAAGAATGTCGTTTCCATCGTCCTCGGCGGCGGGCAGGGGACGCGGTTGCAGCCGCTCACTAGTTACCGCTCGAAACCCGCCGTGCCGCTCGCCGGCAAGTACCGGCTCATCGACATTCCCATCTCGAACTGTCTCAATAGCGGGCTCAATCGCATTTTTGTGCTCACGCAGTTCCTGTCGGTCAGCCTCCACCGCCACATCCGCGGCACGTACCGGTTTGATAACTTCAGCGGCGGCTACGTCGAAATCCTCGCCGCCCAGCAAACGATGTCCGAAGGAACCGACTGGTACCAGGGCACCGCCGACGCCGTGCGGAAGAACCTCCGCTACTTCACCCAGCCAGGCGTCGAGTATGTGGTGATCCTCTCGGGCGATCAGCTTTATCGCATGAACCTGGCGAAGCTGATTCGGGCCCACATTGATTCGGGCGCCGACGCCACGATTGCCGCCAAGCCCGTTCACGCCAGCGACGCCGCTTCGATGGGCATCATGCGGGTCGATCACTCCGGCCGCGTGATGGGCTTTGTCGAAAAGCCGAAGACCGAAGAAGCCCTCGCCCCCGTCCGCATGGACCCAGCGTGGATCGACGCCCGCGGCGTCGCCAGCGGCGGCCGCGACTGCCTGGCGAACATGGGCATCTACGTCTTCAGCACGCGGGTGCTCAGCGAGCTGCTCGCCGATACGTCACACCAGGACTTCGGCCACCAGGTGTTCCCCCACGCCATCGGCACGCGGGACGTGCAGGTCCACCTGTTCGATGGCTATTGGGAGGACATCGGCACGATCGGCTCCTTCTACGAAGCCAATTTGCAGCTCTGTCGCACCAATCCGCCGTTCGACCTGAACGACGCGCACGCCCCCATCTATACGCGGCCGCGATTCTTGCCGCCGTCGCGGATTGACGGGGCCATGATCACCGGCAGCCTGATCTCCGACGGCTGCATCATCGAGCCCGGCGCCCGCATCGAAAACAGCGTCATCGGCCTCCGCTGCCGCATCGGCCGCGACGTGACCATTCGGAACTCAATTCTCATGGGCGCCGACTTTTACGAGTCGCCCGAGGACCTGGCCACGAACAATTCGCCCGATCACCCGCCAATCGGCATCGGCAACGGCGCCGTCATCGAGGGCGCCATTGTCGACAAGAATTGCCGCATCGGTCCGCGGGTGCGTATCATTAACGACGCTCATCTGGAGGAAGCCTCCTGCGGCGAAAGCTGTGCGATCCGCGACGGCATCCTGGTCGTCAGCAAGGACGCCGTTTTGCCGGCCGACTGGCACGTGGAGGGGGGCTCCAAGGGCGGCCAACCGGGTTAATCGGCAAAACCTGCCGTCGCGATCCGTCGCAGCTCCCGCCGGCCCAAGGCCGAACGGTTGCCCCGTTCCGAGCGTTCGCCATACTGAAGATTCGCGACCCACCCGCCCGGAGGTTCTAGGGGCGGATTCCTGGAGACCCCTGATGACTTATTCTCGCTGTTTACTCGCCGGCTTGCTTACGCTGGCTGCCGTCGTCGCCTTCGCTGCCGCGCAGGGACAATCGGTTTTGGCCCAAGAGGCGGCTCCTGCCGCCGACGCCCCGGTGTATCTGGACGAACCGACGCCGCCGCCGAAGCCGATCGTGACCCAAGAGGGTCCGACCAAGGAAGAATACGAACCCGGCAAGAGCCGCGTGGAACGCCATGTCCGGGTCATGTCGGACAACACGATTGTCAATCACGGCAAATTTACCGAGTTCTACCGCAACGGGCAGAAGTTCGCCGAAGGCAACTACGACATGGGCGTCCTCGACGGCCCCTGGAGCTATTGGCACGAGAATGGCCAGCTCTCGAAAACCGTCAACTTCGTTAAGGGTCAGCCCGACGGCGCCTGGGAAGTTTACCGCGCCGACGGCACGCTCGAAGCCAAGCGCAGCTACAAGAACGGCAAGCGCGACGGCAAATGGGTTTCCTATTTCGAGGACGGCAAGACGCCGAAAATCGAACAGGAATATGCTGACGGCCTGTTGAACGGCAACGTCACCATTTACTTCGAATCGGGCAAACCGCGAATCCAGACGCCCTTCAAAAACAATCTCCGCGAGGGCCGCGTCACCGAATGGGATGAATCCGGCCGCAAGGTTGCCGAGGCGGATTATGTAGCCGGCAAGCTGGAGGGAGAGCTTATCCGCTACGCACCCGACGGCACGGCAACGAAGGAAACCTACAAGGACAACAAGCGCATTGGCGCCAGCTCGTAGGACGCGTTGTGGGAGGCCCGCCGCGGCGGGCCGATTTCGCGCCGCCACTTGGCTCCACTGCACTTAGGCGCCTCTGGACGGCCAATTGCCATCGAAGGGAGATCGAACGCCATGCCATCGTCCGAGAGTGGTCTAGCCCACTTGGTATTCTTCACGCTGAAGGATAAGTCTCCCCAGGCGCGTGACGCTCTTGTGGCCGCATGCCATAAGTACCTGACCGATCACCCCGGCGTCACCCATTTCAGCGCCGGTCCGCGAGCAGAGCAGTATCAGCGGCCCGTGAACGATCAAGAGTTCGACGTCGCCCTGGTCGTCGTCTTTGCCTCAGCGGCCGATCACGACCGTTACCAAGAGGCTCCGCGGCACAAAGAGTTCATCGCCGAGCAACGCGACAACTGGGCCGCGGTCCGCGTCTTCGACGCGCTTGTCTAGCTCACGCGCACC